>VMSR01000117.1 GCA_013792075.1 Desulfobacula sp. | reverse complement strand
CCGGAAATTTAAATAAAATTTTATAGGAGAACAAAATCATGGCAACCCAAAAAACAAAAACCGAGTCAAAATTCTACGTTGCGAAAACCATCGCTGAAATGAAAGATAAAATTGAAAAAAAAGTAAAAACCTACAATGAAAAATTTGTTAAAAAACAGATTAAAGCTGGCCGTGAGTTTTTCACAGAACTCAAAGCAGATCCTGTTAAAAGGATAGATGACCTCATTGATGAAGGCAAAGACACCCTCAAAAAAGCAAAAACGGTCCGCATGGAAAATATCCAGAAAAAAGTAGATACAACCAAGGGCCATGTCCGTAAAAAAATCGACAAAATAAACCTTGAAACCAAAAAAGTTTACAAGGGAATTGGAAATGACGCAAAGCTGATTGTTGATGATTTTATTGCCATGGGAAAAAAGAATCTGGACAAGCTTCCCATGAAAAAAACCATTGAAAAAAAATTTTCCGCCGGCATCAATGCCATTCCATCCAAATTGAATCTTCCGTCAAAAGATGAAATTGAAAATCTGGTTATGGGAATAGACGGCGTAAGCAAAAAAGTGGATGCCTTGAACAAACAATTTGCTGATGCATAGATAAAGAACAGGGTCACATTGGTAATTACCCCAAAAAAAGAGATTTCAGGAGAAAAAAATGTTAAATATTAAAAAATATGCAAACGGACGGTTTTTCGACACAGTGGCTAAAAAATATATCCAACCGGAAAAATTGGCTGAAATGATCAAAAAAGGTGAGGATATCAAAGTCACGCTGACCCAGACCGGAAAAGACATCACCGAATCCGTGATTGCCCAGTTTTCCAAAAAAGCAGAGGCCAAAAAAGAAACCCGGGCCAAACAACAGAAGAAAACCGAGATGCCGTTTCTGAAAACAGATAAGCTTAAACAATGGCTGAGCGACGTGGTGGACCGTAAAATTGAACAGGTGATGGATCTGATTAAGCTTCCTTCCAGGGAACAGGTGGCCATGCTGGATGAAAACATCAAAGAACTCAATAAAAAAATTGATGCCCTGAAACTGGCCCAGGAAAAAGGGAGCAAAAAAGCAGCCCCACTCAAAAAAGCAACCAAACCCCAAAAAGAGACTGCTAAGAATATCGATAGCCTAGAAGCGAAACCTGAAGAAAAAAAAGCTGAAACAGAATAACGCCCATTTCAGACCTGCATCTTGACAAAATCTGCCAGACTATGGACTATAGCCTGGCAGATTAACATAACAGGACTCTATTGGGGAGGATGGCATGCACCGTATAAAAAAATATGCGAACCGAAAGCTTTACGACACAACGGATAAAAAATATATCTCCAGGACCCATCTTTCCAAATTGATAAAGCAGGGGCAGGATATTGAGATCATTGACAATGAAACCGGAGAGGATCTGACGGCATCCATCGTGTCCAGTCTCATTGCCACCACAAGGGGGAAAGCCGGTGGAACGGTGTCTTCAGGCGTTTTAATCCAGTTGTTCAGAAAAGGTTCCAATGCGGTGACCGATTATGCCAAACGCTATGTGTCTTTGTGGCAGCGGTCCTTTGGCATGGCTGAAGATGAAATTGACAACATGGTCAAGGGCCTTGTCAGAAACAAGGAGATTTCAATATCAGAAGGCAACCGGTTGAAAAAAGAGATCATCGGATTCACGGCAGCAATCAAAAACTGGATTTCCGATACCATTGACCGGCGGTTAAAAGAGGTGTTGTCTGTCACCAACCTGGCCTCAAAAGATCAGGTATCTGAACTCAGTGCCCGCATCACTATACTGGAAAAAAAACTTAAACAATTTGAAACCATTCAGGCATCGGCAAAAAATCAAACAAAACCGGAATGATGACAGAGCCGACCTGTTTAAATAGGATAACGCCCACTGATTCCAAGGAGCTGAAAGATGGACACCGATGTCACTTCAACAGATAATTTTTTAAAATTAAAACGGATTCTGCAGAATTTTCAATCCGAGCGGATTAACCGGACCTATAAAGATATTGAAGCTGATCCGGAGTTTGCAAAAATAGGCAATTTCTTTTTTAAAAAACTGTATGCTTCGGAAGATTTTTCCTTCCGGGACACGAGCATGAAAAAGCTTCACAAAGCACTGGATGGAAAGATCTATAAAAACATGCTCACCGCAGTGACCAAAGTGATTGAACTGCACGAAATTTCCGATGCGCAGGACAACTTGATGGTAAAAAAGATGATTGCGGCTGGTGTGGAAGATTCCATAACAATGGAGCAGTATCAGAAAATTTACGTGAGCCTTGATAACTATGATCAGCGTATCTACCAGATCAACCTGAGCGCTGAGGTCACCCGGATATTTCACGGATTGAGCAAAAAATGGATTGTGGCGGTTTCTCTGAAAACAGTGAAAACAGCAGCAGCCATGTTTGGGATCAAAGAGATTGTCGATTTTATATATGATGGATATGTTTCATTCAAGACAATCGATAATATTGATTTTTTTGTGGATACCATGGTACAGCGAGAGCTTTCATGGCACAATGAAATCTGGTCGACGATAACTGGGAAAACAGCATGAACCATGGCGTTGGCGCATATGGGGAGCACCTGTGAAGCGGGCATTGATATTTGCCGGCGGAGGGTCCAGGGGCGCTTTCCAGATCGGGGTATGGAAATACCTGAAGGAACGAAACTGGATGCCGGATATCATCTGCGGCACCTCTGTTGGCGCCATTAATGCTGTGGGGATTGCTTCCGGCCTGGATACCCAGACCTTGATCCGGTTGTGGACCACCCACAACCGCAGAAAAATGTACCAGCTCAACCTGGTTCCGTTTCTCTCTTGTTTTTTATCCGGGCGGGCATTAAAGCCGCTGCTGGATACGCGAATGCTGCAACAGGTCGTTTCAGATCATCTTGATTTCAATAGGCTAAAAAATTCCCGGACAAAGGTGGTGATTTCAGCTGTCAATGTTCACACGGCCCGCTCTTGTTTTTTTGATAATTCACAAATTGGCCTGGCGCATGTGCTGGCATCCAGTGCCCTGCCCATTTTGTTCCCCTGGCATAATATTGACGGCGTTCCCCACTGGGATGGGGGGGTTATGACCAACATACCATTGCAGCCGGCACTGGATTTTGGTGCAGACGAGATCATCATTGCCATGCTGTCGCCCATCGGCCATACACCCCAACCTTTTCCAAGAACAGTCCGGGGGGCGTTGGAGCATGTGTTTGAACAGTTTCTGGCCAGCGCCTATCAAAGCGCGCTATTGACCAGAGGATACCAGGACAGCCCCCTCCCTTCTCCCCAGCTTAAATATGAAACCCGATATCATCGCAATAATTGTGGTGAATACCAACCCAATATCATAACCCTGGCACCATCGAAAATGCTGGGGTTCAGGTCATTGCTGAATTTTTCACCGATCCAGGCAAAAGCATTGATCCAGGAAGGTTACACAACCGCATACAGGCAATTGAAACCCTTTATTTAAAGATTCAAACCCAACACAAATACAAGGAGAAGAAATGCTGCCAGATTATTTTGAGTTTTCCCTGCCGACAAAACTGGTTTATGGTATCGGTATTCTGGATTCCATTGAGGATGCAGTGGCCCGATTCGGAACGAGAACCGCATTGCTGGTCACCGACAAAATCCTTTTAAAAGCCGGGCCAGTTGACCGGGTAAAGGCCGGGTTTAAAAAAACCAATATTAAAATAGTTGCTGTGTTTGATCAGGTTCCTCCCAATTCAACCATCCAGACCGTCCAGGCGTGTGCTGCGCTGGGAAAAAAGAAAAAATGTGATATGATTATTGCCGTGGGCGGCGGCAGTGTGATTGATACCGCCAAAGTGGCCAACCTTCTCATGACAAAGGGCGGAAATGTCGCCGACCACATGGGTGCCTACCTGCTGGATGTTACGGACCAGCTTCTGCCGGCCATCGTGATCCCCACAACAGCCGGAACCGGTTCCGAAGTCACAAAGGTGGCGGTGATCGCTGATCCGGACAATGATGTAAAACTGCCCTTTGCCGAAGAGCAGTTTTTGCCCCAGCTGGCCATTCTTGACCCTGAAATGACGGTTTCAATGCCGCCAAAATTAACCGCATATACAGGAATGGATGCCCTGGTCCATGCCATTGAGGCCTATGTGGACAAGGAATGGTCCCCGGCCTCAGATGCCCTGGCCCTTCATGCCATCCGACTGATCACCGATAATATTCTTCAGGCATGCCACAAACCCGATGACCTTCAGGCAAGGGGCGCCATGCAGGTGGGCAGTTTTCTTGCCGGTGTGGCATTCTCCCATTCCATGGTGGGCATGGTTCACGGCATCTCCCATGCCCTGGGCGGTGTTTACCATATTCCCCATGGCCTTGCCAACACCCTGATCCTTCCCGAAGTCATGGCATACAATCTTGAATCCCAGATCGAACGATACGCAGATGTGGCACTGGCCATGGGCGTTTCCTTTCCCAATATTGTCAGCGACAGCCAGAGTGTCATCAAAACCGGTGCCCTGGATCTGATCTCCAAAGTGGTGAAAAAGACGGACCTGGAGCAGCTGAAAAACCTTGTGGACACCAAGGCCCATAAAATAAGGGATTTTGCCGTCAAAAAGCTGGAGAACTTAGGCTTTGTAGACGGGTGGATCAGGCGCCAGGCAGCCATCGCCGGTATTGAAAAAGTCCGTATTCTTAACCGCCAGCTCGCCTTTTTAACCCAGATGCCGCTGAATCTCAAAGATGCCGGTATTGGTGACGATCTGGCCAAACTGGCCCAGGTGGCAGATACAGCCATGGAAGATGGATCCATGCTCTATAATCCGATTGAACCGGACCGGGATGCGATCATGGATATCGTTGAAACCGTTTATCATTCAAAGGAGAGGCCCCTTGAAGTCACAGCCGAAGACTTAAGGCCCAAAGCTCAGAAAAAGGCGGCATCCGGAAAAATGACCCATGTGTTTAAAGACAGCGCTATGGTGTATGATATTCTTGTTGATTTTTACCAGATGCTCGACAAAGACCCCGATATCGGGTCCTCTTTGCGGAAAACCAACCTGTGCATACAATTTCGATATACAGACCCGGAAGCCATTATCACCATTGATGCCACAGGAGACACCACACAAATTTTAACAGGCCAATTCAATGGAGAACCTGAAGTCACCATGTCCATGAATGCTGATTTTGCACATAAATTCTGGCATGGCAAAGCCAATCTTGTCACAGCACTGACCCGGCGACAGGTGGCGGCAAAGGGCAATGTTCCCAAGACATTGAAATTGCTTCTCATATTAAAGCCTGCTTTTGATCTTTATCCTGATTTTTTAAAGAACAAAGGGCTTGAGCACCTGATTATCCGATAAACAGCGTTGAGCAAAATCCAAAAACCTTGACCTGTCAGTATTTGATGGACAAACTCCATGAGAAGCTGGCAGCCTAATTAACCGGGGGTGAACGACACTATGGAGAGCAGCAGCCCAATTTATTTTAATGATCCGGATGCATTGGCCCAGTTTGTTATTGAGCGGATGGGGATGGACATCAATGTCGGAATGGTTCTGGGACTTGGCAAGCCCAATCACTTTGCAAATGCCTTGTTTCAAAAAGCCGTTGAAAATTCAGCCATCAATTTGAAGATTCTCACCGCCATTTCCCTTGAAATGCCATCCTGGTCGAGCGAACTGGAACGACGGTTCATGCAGCCCCTTGTGGAAAGGGTATGGGAAGGATATGTCAATCTGGACTATATTACGGCTGTCAGGAAAAACAAACTGCCGCCGAACATCCGGGTCAGCGAATTTTTTTACAAAGCCGGCGGTTTTTTAAACAATGAGCACATGCAGCAGAACTATACCAGCACCAATTACACCCATGCCTGCCGGGATCTTAAAAACAACGGTATGAACGTGGTTGCCCAGTTGCTGGCCAAGCGTGAAATCAACGGCAGCACATTCTACAGTGCCAGCTGTAATTCCGATACCTCTCTGGACGCCTTTGCCCAGATGAAACGGAGGCAGAAAAAAGACAAACCTGCGCTTAATATCGGTCAGATCAACAATAACCTGCCCTTCATGTATGGGGATGCGGTGGTAAAACCTTCAACATTTGATGCCATCCTGGAAGGACCGGAATACCATTTCGGACTGTTTGGTGCGCCCAGGGAATCGGTCAACACCACAGATCATATTATCGGGCTTCATGCCTCCACCCTGATCAAAGACGGCGGCACCCTCCAGATCGGCATCGGTTCCCTGGGAGATGCCATTGCCTATGGCCTTAAAATGCGGCACACCCAAAACAAATTGTACAATGATGCCCTAAACGCCTTTGGCATCCCGGAAAAATTCGGAAATGTTATTGATACGGTCGGCGGTACCACTGTTTTTGATAAAGGACTTTACGGCTGTACAGAGATGCTGGTAGATGGATTTTTGCACTTGTATAATGCCGGTATTATGAAGCGAAAGGTCTATGACAATGTTCCCCTTCAAACCCTGGTAAATGAAAACAAAATCCAGGTCAACCAGAAGGTGACCCCCCAGATTCTCGACATGCTGATAGAAAAAGGTGCGATTCATTCAAAATTGAAAGCCACAGATGTTGCGTTTCTCAAAAAATACGGCATTTTCAAATCAGGCCTGGAATATAAGGATGGGCAGATCATCGATAAAAATGAAGTCTTTATCCCGGATCTGAAAGACCCCAATGCCAAAGACCGAATCATTGAATCCTGCCTGGGAACCCAGCTTGCCGACGGGTTCTGGATGCATGCGGGATTTTTCCTGGGACCCAGAGATTTTTATGATGCCCTGAACAACATGTCAGAGCAGGAGCGCATGCAGATCAACATGACCTCTGTTCTGAATACCAATCAATTGTATGGCAACAATCCCTATTCCAGTGAAGCGCTTAAGCTGCTCCAGAGAAAGGATGCCCGGTTTATCAATGCAGGCCTGATGCTCATGCTGTCCGGCGCCATTGTCTCGGATGGCCTTGAAGAGATGCTGGTTGTCAGCGGGGTGGGCGGTCAGTACAATTTTGTTTCACAGGCCCATGCCATTGATGATGCCAGAGGCGCCATCATGATCCGGAGCACCCGGACCAAGGGTAAGGATGTGAATTCCAATGTGGTCTTCAATTATGGACACACCACCATTCCCCGGCATTTAAGGGATATTGTCATCACCGAGTATGGGATTGCAGACCTGATGAGTAAAAATGACCAGGAGGTGATTGCTGCCATTTTGAATATTACCGACTCAAGGTTTCAGCAGGATCTGCTGCAAAAGGCCAAAAAGGTCAAAAAGATTGATGTCAATTACCAGATTCCGGACCGGTTCCGGAACAACACACCGGAACGTCTGGAAAAAACCATGCAATCCTTCAAGGATAACGCGCTTTTCCCGGTGTTTCCCTTTGGTACGGCATTTACCGATGAGGAGATTGTGATTGGGAAGTCTTTAAGGGAATTCAAGGAAAAAAGTGCTGCCAGCAAAGCATCGGTGCTTCCCGGTCTGATGGGACAGATGCTGTCTGCTGTACCGGCAGAAGCCAGATCTTACCTTGAAAGAATGCAGCTGGACAAGCCGTCCACCCGCCAGGAAAAACTGATGCAGAAAATTGTGGTGTTTGCCCTCAAACAGGCCGGCCAGATTTAATCATTCGATGCTCTGGAAATAACGCATCTGTAAAACATTCCAGCCGCTGTCCTGTAAAGAACGGCGGCTGGAATGTTTTTTTTTATTCTGATGGAAACAACCGCTCATTAAAGGGTCTTCAGATTGTATGTTCCTGCTTCAACAAGGGCAAGGGCATCTTGAACGCTCAACCACTCTTCATGATGGGATGTCAGTCCTTCTACGATTCCAAAGGCCTCGTATCTGGCTTTAAAATACCGATTGGCTGCTTCAATATGGGCCTCGTCAAAATTAAAAATGGAAAAAGCACGGAAAGCTTCTCCTGAATTATTGTGCACATATGTACCATCAATCGTCATGAAATCAGGCATGGCCGGCAATGTCTGATAACATTCCGCCACCGCATTTGCAGATGTTTCCGGAAATATTATGGTTCCAATAACAATCATTGTCTTTTTCCTTGCATGGGGTTAAATTGATTTGAATTTATCTTCAAACTCAAAGGACACCACTTGTTTTTTCACAATATTTATTCGTTTTTTATTTTTAAAAGGGATACTTGTATCACTTGAGGCGCAAAAAGGAGTCCCTGACCAGGACGGGTTGCCAAAGCTCAGCAGATTGCACGGGCTCCCAAAGCTTGAAAT
>VMSR01000236.1 GCA_013792075.1 Desulfobacula sp. | reverse complement strand
CCCATTCCGGGCAAATGGATAGCGGTCATAACGATGTCCGGCAATACGGTTTTTAGTATTTTGGCGGCTTCGACACCGTCGGGGATCGTAACCACTTCATGGTTTTCACAGGCCAGACTATGGGAAAAAAACCGTTGTGTTTTTTCTTCAGGCTCAACTAACAGGATTTTCATTCTGATAAAACTTCCTTGACCTTCTCGATGACCTCTGTGGGATCAAAGGGTTTTGCAAAAAATGCACACGCCTTTGGAATTGAAAATTTTCGACCGGATAAACCGGATATAACGATCACCGGCGTATTAAACCCTTTTAATTTGGAAAGTTTCCGGAAAAATCTGGGGCCCCATTCTTCCGGCATTTCAAGGTCCAGGGTAATCAGGTCGGGGGTTTCTTTGGTGAATACGTCCATGGCTTGTTTGCCGTCAACGGCAATGCAGGTCTCATATCCATTGTGTCTGAACAAGACATCCAGAAATTTTGTAATATCCGGATCATCATCCACGATCAATATTTTTTTTGTCATGTGGTTTCCCTTATTTTTTAATATGACACTCGCCGCAGAGTACCGGCCCTTTTCCCAAATCATAATGACATTCCTTGCACCGCTTGTGAAAGGCATTTACCAGGGAGATGCTGTTTTTACGATCGGGTTGAAGGCTGTGGCAGTCTGAACACGCATTATCCTCGGAGGATTCATCCGGCACAAGTGTTTTATTCGCATACACATGGTGGCAAATGGCACAATCGTCTGAAATTTCAGTTGTTTGAGTGTGATCATCATGGGAGAAAACCGCACCGGGCCTGCGGGGCATTTCAAATGCCAATGTGTTGAGGCGCTCTTGTTCCCCTTGGGAAAAAGCGATTCCTGATGTTGCCAGTGCCAGGATGAACATCATCAATATTTTCCATTGTTTCATTTTATTCTTCCGGTCTGTAGATTTTTTTTTCCATGGTTTCAAAAAGGATATCTCCCAAAAATTTAACTTCCATATTCAATTTATAGTGGTGGATGATATCTTCCAATCCGCTGTGGCAGTTGTGGCAGGGTGCGATCAGGACCTCAGCGCCTGTGGCTGCAAGCTGTTCGGCCTTGACACGGTTGTTTACCATCCGCTCCTTCTTGTATGGAGGTCCGCAATTGACAACGCCTCCGCCTGCCCCGCAGCACAGATTATGTTCCTTGTTCGGGGTCATTTCCGTAAAATTACTGCAGGTCATGTTTACAATCTTCCTGGCCATGTTATGGAGTCCTCTACCCCTTGATACATTACACGGATCATGCAGGGTTACGCGTTTTGTAAATTTTTTTTTGATACTGATTCGGCCGGCTGTCAAAAGTTCATGATAAAACTCAATGGCATGAACCACCTCAAATGGCGGCATGGCCCAGGATAAAGCGCGGTTGCCCACATCATAGGTGGACCGAAAGGCATGACCACATTCTCCCATAACAATCCGTTTGACATTCAGTCTTGCGGCTGACTCGAAAAAGGTCCGGGCAATCCGGCCGGAAATTTCATTGTCCCCCGTAAACATGGCCATGTTACTGTTATCCCAGCCCGGACTTGCCGGCATTGTCCAGTTCATCCCGGCGGCATGCATAATCACGGCAGCCTGATAGATGAGTCCTGCCTGAAATTTTGGTTCCGGCGCAATCACTGAATACATGATATCGACCCCCTGTTTGTCCAGTGGAATCCGCAGATCCTCAAATTCTTCTCTACCGTCTTCTTCCTGCCACTGAAGGGTATCAATCCATTCATCTTCTTTGACCCACATCTGGTTCATGGTAACCGAATGGGAATTAACCGTATCCTGAATATACTGGGGAGTGATTTCTAGCTTATGGCAGATGCGTCTTACCAGAAGCATCATATAGGCAATGTCAATTCCAAAAGGACAGTACATGGAACACCTTCTGCAGACATTACATTCCAGGTGGGCAATGTGAACCGCCCGGCGCAGGAAATCTTTGGAAACCTTTCCTTTTTTAGCAAGCATCTCCCAGATTGTCTGTTTAACCTTGGCAGCCGGTGAAAAGCTTGGGTCCCGATCATTGGACAAAAAGTAGCTGCAGGCATCGGAACACAGACCGCACCGCATACAGGTGTCCACATATGCCTTGAACCTTGCCCCTGTCTCCTGGTGAAGCACCTGGTTGATCACATGGGAAACTCTTTGGGGTGTCAGCCGGCTAAGACCGTTTTCAACGGCATCATCTGTGCTTTTTTCAATTGATATTGTCTCATTTCCACTCATGGTTTTATCCTGTGGTGTTGTCGTCTCTGACATTTTACCAGTCCCTTGCATGTCTAATATTTCCAAATTCAGATCCTGTATATGCCCGGGTCAAAGGTGCCGTGATCATGTGTGAGAATCTTGAAAACGGAATCACGATCAGCAGGACTTCACCGGATAAAACATGGGCAATGACAATCCATTTATATAAGATTACCTGGTGATAGGCCAAAAATCCGGTGACAAAGGGCAAAAGAACCATCAGTATCAATATATAATCCATAAATGATGTCAAAAACCGAACATCTGGAATGAATCGCCTTCTAAGGACAAAAAAAACGAGGGCAAAGATAACACCAATGGTCAGGATATCGGCGGCCGTGTCATTCATGGCCGGCCAGGATAAATTGAACGATTCATTGATCAGAACAATGTGAGACATTAAAAAAACAGGCAAAAGAAACAATAGAACATGAAACAGATAGGAAATCCCGTAATAGACCGGCCGCATTCTTGTACTTCTCGGGTAAAAGGGGATCAACCAGGCGATAATAGACCTTAAGCTGTGCCTCACCGTGATATAAGAGAGAAGGTACCGTTCTTTTTCATATACCTCTTTTATAATGAGAATAAATTTTACCAAAAGTCCGAATATGCAAATCAGTGCTGATATCCAGACCATGGGGCCCATGATAAAGCCTAGGAATGTATTCAATTTTGTATCCTTTGCAACGGGTTCCAGTGATTCATTGGTTTTATAAAACCTCCATTTTATTTAAAGGGTTAAATGGATATGACCCTTCGTTTATAAACCCCTTTTTCAACCCCCTTGATCAAAATTTTCGATTGGTCAGGGCTGAAGACCGGGGTTGTCATAAGGTCGTAATTGCCGGCAATGATTTTGTTATTGACAACCAGGTGAAATTTTCCCTTTTTTTCAACAACAACCGCCACAAGGTATCCGTCGGGACTGATACAGGGCGTAAACACTTTATCTGCTGAAAGATTCCATGGGGTCTGGTTCACTGCCAGATTCCAGAGCCCTTTGTCCTTTAATACCGCCACCAGGCAGGACCCATTGTCTGAATAAAGAATATCGGAAATCATGGTATCACAGGTCATCTTCCAGACCTTATCATTAACAGCCACACTCCATTTGCCGAAATGATTGGCTACAATTGTTGCGACGTCATTGTTTGCAGGGGATGGGGTGATTTTCCAGAGCTGATCATATCCTTTTTTCCAAAAAGGCTCATTGTCCATGAACAATTTCCATTTTCCGGCATCCCTTACCGGCGCCAGAACATTTCCCGAGTTTGAAAAAATTGGTTTCCACACCCCCTGAAATTTTCTGTCCCAAATCACATCATTCTTAACAATGGTATAGGCCTCACGATCAAGCCGGATTCCTGCGGCCAGATTCTGTCCTGCTCGGTCAAAACTGATGTCCCAGATATTTAAAAAGGTATTATGAAAGGTGTTGCCGTTGACGGCAACAGAAAACAGGCCTTGTTTAAACCCATCAACATCTGCAGCCTTCATGGGCACTACCTGGACAACGGCGGCAGAAGTTCCGGTGTTTGACAGGGTCATGCCGGCCATGTTGGAATACACCCGATTCCAGGGGAGACCATCAATTGCCATTCCATATTCCCCTTCTTTTTGAAAAGCAAACCCCATGTGTTTTCCATCCGGAGTGATGTGTAAATCCCATATAAAATCAAACCAACTGGACCATTCCTGACCGTTTACAATGAGTGTCCATTCTTCATCGGCACAGACAAAGGCTGCAAATCCATTATCCGGAAGAGATTTCAGACTCCAGATTTTTTCATATTCCGTGTCCCCCACATGCCCGTTGACACAAATTTTAAATGCCGCTTCATCCACATTGACAACACTGGCAATATTCTCTCCATCCGGACTAATATTAAGTTCTTCAACCCAATTGAATCGGGCCTTCCATTCGCCAACCGGAATTTCTTTGAGATCCGTGTTCCAATCCCAGGACTGTTTTTTTTCCATATTTGTCTCTGATTTTCCTATATCATTTCATTTTCCTTCCCCATGGATGCACAGGGTGTGCCAGATACGATTTTTTGATCAGAAGTGCCTATAAATTCAATGAAATGAGAAGACAAACCATCTGCCAAAGCTCAAAATATTTTTTTGCTGCACTCAATGATGATACTCTAAAGTCGCAATAATGCGACCTATGAATAAAATTATCTGCCAGGAACCGTTAGTGGATTTTTTCGCCAAACAATCCAAGCAGAACACCCCATAAAGCACCTCCAAACAAACTGAATCAGCAATCAAAAAAACATATCGCGCTGCATTCTTTCATACCTACAATTACAAATTAGGCTCTTTTCTGAACACACAGCGAATAAGGTGGTGTTTAACTGTCTGTACTAAAAAGTATTTTTACGGACACCAAGAAACGCCATATTGGCACTCTTTTTGCTATGTTTTGCTGTATATTATTGGCAATAAAAATTTTAGCAATACCACCGGGGGTTCATATGGAATCTATAAATTTGGAACAAATTGACCAACTCGAAATTTTAACGCTTCAGGACAATTATATAGACCTGGCATCACAGGATGGCAATGAAATGGTGCAACGGGCAATGCCTCTGAAAGGAATGGCATTTGCAAATAGTATCACGGCAGAACATGGTTTTTCAACCATGGTATCTGCTGACCGCAAAGGGTGTCGCAATACAATGCTGTTTGATTTTGGATTTTCACCCACAGGTGCTTCTGAGAATGCGAAAAAATTGGGAGTTGATTTTTCCAGCGTTGAGATGTTGGCACTTTCCCACGGCCACATAGATCACAGTGGCGGATTTGAAACCATGGTAAAAAATATTGATAAAAAAGGGTTGCCAATGGTTGCACACCCGTCCGCATTTAAAGAGAACAGAGTCATCAAGATAACCGAAGAATTCAAGATTACCATGCCCATGTTATCCAAAGAGACAATAAAAAAAATAAATGTCGACCTCATTGAAGCCCAGGGGCCCTATCCCATATTTGGTGGAAAAATATGCTTCCTTGGCGAGATCCCCAAAACAAATAATTTTGAAAAAGGGTCGGTCTTTTTTTATTATCAAGAAAACGAACAAGAAAAATGGGACCCCATGGATGATGACACCGCCCTCATCGCCCACTTGCGAGGCAAAGGCCTTATTGTGCTTTCCGGATGTGCTCATTCCGGGATCGCTAACACTGTAAAATATGCACAGGAGATAACCGGTATAGATAAGGTCCATGCGATCATGGGCGGATTTCATCTTACAGGACCCGAATTTTCCCCCATTATTGAGACAACCGTCAACGCGCTAAAAGACATTAATCCGGATTTTATAATTCCGACTCACTGTACCGGACGAAATGCAATGATGCGGATTCAAAAGGAGATGCCAGAACAATACCTTTTGAATATGGCGGGGACGCGTATGGTTTTTAAAGCTTAAAATAAAAAAAGGAGTCTTTCATGCAATGCAGGTGCACCCGTCTCTGACAATCAAAAGGTAATGACGGCCGGACCTCGAGGGCCACAATTATTAAAATTTCACTGACCTCTCCACAGTCTTTGCATTTATATTCAAAAATAGGCATGTTTTTTCCCTCCAATATTTAAGAAAACGATTCGGGGTTCAATTCGTTTTGAGATTATACCCGTTTTCAGTGAAAAAATAGTTCGAAAGCCTTACTATAGCAAAGCATATGCCAAAGCGAAATCATGGAAGCTGTTGACCGTATTAACTTGACTTAAAGGGGCTTATATTTCGGGGCACTTTCATTGACGGGGTTAAGAGATGATTGAACACCCAAAAGACGAACAAATGAGATGCAAAAAATTGCGTTTGTGAGACCTTTGTCGGAAGTTTTGGCCGCTGCTGCTTTCTCTATCCAGATAACCCATTGAATTTTAAGTTTTTTACCGAATCCATTTTTGCTTCGTCCATTGGCATGTGGTTTGCTGTTCAACTTGATACGGCATGAACGATCAATCCAATAAAGGAGACGCTTCCATATGAAATTAGCGGTCACATCAAAGGAAAACAGACTTGATTCAGCCCTTGATCCAAGATTTGGGAGGGCAGCTTATATTCTTATTGTGGACACAAAAACCCTTGAATATGAAGTCCTTGATAATATGAAAAATAAAAATTCGTTTAAGTGCGCCGGTATTCAAGCAGCAGCCATGGTAAGTGATCATGATGCCGAGGTATTGCTGACAGGATTTTGCGGCCCCAACGCCTTTAAAAGGCTTGCGACTGAAGGGGTCAAGGTTGTCAATGATCAATCAGGCAGGGTTATTAATGTTGTACAAAAGTTTAAACAGGGAAATGTTGTATTTGCCGATACTGCCAACAAAGAAAAGTATTGGTAGTCAGTTTTTTTTAAATTTTTATGAAATATCCGGGTTAAACCAAACAGACAGGTGCTTTAGCATTGATCGGTTTTTATCGTTTCTGCAATGGGATATCCCATTTTTTCATATATTTCCAGACGGCAGTCCTGCTTTTGTTAAGCTGTCTTCCAACTTCTGCTTTATTCCATCCACAATCATCCAACAATCGAATCAATGACGCTTTGGTCAAAGAAGAAATCGGATAATTTCTTACCTCCCGGCCCTTATTTTTTTGCTGATTTAATGCAAACTCCCTCTGGTGGAATTGCGCTTGTCTGATTTCCACAGGTAGATCCGCTAATGCAATCTGATCAGAATCGCAGACAACAAACCCATGTTCAACGGCATTTTCAAGCTCTCTGATATTTCCCGGCCAGGAATGCTCCATTATCCTTTTCATCCCTTCCGCACTCACATGGGTAATTTTTTTTCGTTCCCGTTTATTCCCTTTTTGAATAAAATAATTCACCAGCAAAGGAATATCATCCCGTCTTTTTCTCAAGGGAGGGACATTTATGGGAAAGACTTTGAGCCGGTAAAAAAGGTCTTCACGAAATTTGCCTTCGCAGGTAAGGTCATAAAGGTTTTTATGGGTGGCGGCGATAATTCTGATGTCGATTTTTATTTTCTTTGAATCCCCCACCCTTTCGATTTCTCTTTCCTGGATAACCCTGAGCAGTTTCACCTGCATATAAGGCGTAAGCTCGCCTATTTCATCCAGAAAAATGGTGCCTTTATCCGCCTGTTCAAATCTGCCTTTCCGATCCCTGTGGGCGCCCGTAAAGGCACCTTTTACGTGACCGAACAATTCACTCTCGAGCAGGGATTCGGAAAGAGCCGAACAATTAACGATTATCATGGGACTTTCCGCATTGGCAGAGTTATAATGGATCGCAGATGCAACCAACTCCTTTCCTGTGCCGCTTTCCCCTTGTATCAAAATATTGGCCTGGCTGTTGGCTGCCGCCCTGATGGCATCAAATACATTCTGCATGGCAGCACTTTTCCCGATAATATTGCCAAGCCGATAAACATTTTTAAGCTTTTTCTGGGCTTCTTCAGCCGTCTTTTTTACTTGTTTAAGCTCAGTTAAATCTGTAATCGTCTCTACTATCCCGAGTACACGACCATCATCATCCCTGGCCAGCCTGGCATTTTTTATCACGGCAATATCATGACCGCTCTTGTGACGGATAAAACATTCCTTGGCTTCGGTTTTCCCATGCCGTATCACGCCGCACTTTTTTATATCAGCAGGACAATTTTCTCCGAAACAGCGGCTGCATTGCAGCAGGTCGCATCCTTTCCCTATGGCTTCCAGGGCGGGATAGCCGCTTATTTTTTCCATGGACTTGTTCCAGGATGTTATAATCCCATTGTCATCAAGGGTAAACAGGCCTTCAGCCATGGTGTCAAGAATCTGATTTAAAAAGTGAACATTCCACAATTCATGGGTTTCCATTTTGATTCCTTTCAAAGCCAAACATAATGTAACTGCTCAAAATAAGTAACGTTACCATGATAATCAATCCCTCGCATATTTACCAGCAATTATTGTATGACATTTCCTAAAGTCATATCAATTACAGCCCTATAAGTATTGTCT
>VMSR01000210.1 GCA_013792075.1 Desulfobacula sp. | reverse complement strand
GATAATTGCGATGCTCAAACCGCAATTCAAGAGGAAAAAAACTGGATTCAATAAAGTGGTTTAGAAAAAAAAAGAACACGGCAAAGCCGAAGATCGGATATTTCCTGATATGCCACAAACCGGCGGCCATCAGAGCCAAGATTGCGCACATCGATGGCAAGGTTGTCCATGGAGAAAACAAGGAAAGGGACAACGGCAGATTGTTTTCAAGAGAATACAGGGAATCAACCGGATAAAATTTCTGATATAGATAGTGTATCACAATTCTTGGTTCTGTCATAAGCCGCTGGGCAAGGGTAAAAGACCTTTTTTCATAGCCTTCCAGAAATTTAAGCAGATTATTGTCAAGGAAAAGAGAGGTGCTCAGTATGATAAAGGCAATAACACCAAAAAAAGCAAAAACAAGGGCGCGGTTTCTTATCTTTTTATCGGAAAGGTCCTGGAAAAAAACAAATTCCAGGATAAGCAATACAAGAGGTAGCATCACAGCGTTTTCCTTGCTCAGAACCGCACACACGAATAAAACCATAGATATGGAAAAAAAGAGAACCTTCTTAAAAGCATGCCGGGTTAGCCTTGCTTTTACATAACCATACAGGCTTGCGATAAAGAACATGGCAGCCATGGCAGTCATCCGCTGTACAATATAGGTAACTGCCTGGGTCTGTATGGGGTGGATGGCCCATAAAAGAGATGAAAGCAATGCAATGGCGTATCTGTTTTCCGTTAACCAGGCGGCTATATTCGGCGTTTTAAGAAGATTTAAAATACTTAAGAACAAAAATAGGGCTGACAAAAAATGAATACCGATATTAACGCAATGGTATCCTGTAACACTGTCCTTTCCCCAGTACCAGTTCAAGGCAAAGGTGAACATGGGAATGGGCCTGTATAAATTCTTACCTGCATACCGGCCATTGTCAGTGGACGCATAAAAAGTATTGATCAAGGTCTTAGGATAAAGATCAGAAACCATAATGTGCGGATTCTTAACAATATTGATATAATCGTCAAAATGCCAGGATGCATTGAAGGTATTGCTGTAAACAACAAAAACAAACAAGCCCAAAAGCACGGCTGCCGGAATTAAAAAATTGGCCTCCTTTTTCTCCTGGACTATCACAGCACCCGCTTTAAATTAAAAATCAGGATGGCTCCCAAAAGGGTGGTAACGGACCAGAAAACAGCAACCATTCCCCCCTGAAAAGCAAGGGATAAAGAAATATGGCTACCGTAAAAGGCTGCATCCCGAAAATTAATGGCCTCCAAATTGGGAAACAGGTAATAGATGATCGTCAACCCGTGATTTAACAAATTGTTGTCTGTATTTTTGGCAAACAGATAAAGGGCGTTGCTCCAATGGCCAAGGTAATAAATGGCCGTCAGGAAAAAGACGTGGAGTACAGAAGTGGTAAAGCTGGCAAACAAAAGACTGAAACTGGCAAGAAGAATCCACTCGAAAAAAATAAAAATTAGGGCAATAAAATGATTGGGTGTAACCGGGATACCGGCCATCCAGAGTTGAACAAGCCACATGAGTACGAGCAGAACATACTGGCATGCCATCACTGAAATCATACCGAAAAATTTCCCCACAAGGAAAACCGTTCGGCTCACAGGCCGGGACAATACCGTATAAAGGGTTTTCATCTTTATTTCCTGCTGGACAATGTTCACGCCAAGCACCAGGGATGAAACAAGGCCCCAGATCCCGATAATCCAAAACCCGGCGCTTTGCAAAATTCTGTACTTTCCGCCTACCGCCATTATTCCGAGCACCTGGGCTCCGCAAAACAGCAACGCTCCAATGGCGACGAGAAAAATAAAGACCCGGCTTCGCAAGGTTTCCTTAAAGAACTGAAGGGCAATCGCATGGATCTGTATTCCACTGATTTTCATGATAAGATTTCTTCCACATTCGCATATACCGGGGTTAGGGATTCCAGGCTGATTTTTCCGGACCCGGCAAGGTCGATCAGGTTGTTTTTCTGGGAAACATCGATGGTGATGACCCAGGATTTGTCCGGTTGCTGCACAAGGGAATCCGGTTTTATCAACTCGAGTAAATCGCTTATCCGGTCAGAAAAAAAGACAGCCTGATAATTGCCCCTGTTTTCCGGCAGTTCATCCAGTCTGCCAGACCAGGCCATCTGACCCGATCGGATCACCGCAATCCGATCGGAAATTTGCACCACATCTGCCAGAATATGGGAACTGAAGAGGATGGTTCCCCCCTCTTTTTTATAATCGATCAGAAGGTCCTGGATTCTGCCCCTCCACATGGGATCAAGTCCGCTCATGGGTTCATCTAAAAAAAGGATTTCAGGAGAATGCAAAATTGCCTGGGCAATGCCGGCTCTTTGGGTCTGCCCCTTGGAAAGGGTTCGCATAAAAACTTCTTTTTTTTCAATAAGGCCGACTTTTTCAAGTATGATTTCAATTTTGTCGTCAAGGGTCGGGTTTGACATCCCGGACAATGACCCAAGCAACCGCAACCATTCTTTCAACTTCAAGTAGGGATACACATACTGATTCTCGGTTAAAAGGCCGATGGCCGATCTTGCTTCCCTTTCAGCAGCGGGTTTCCCATTGATCTGGACAGCTCCGCTATCTGGTTTTAAAAGACCTGTGCCAAGTTTTATGGCAGTTGTTTTGCCGGCACCGTTGGCACCAATCAACCCGATAACCTCCCCTTTTTCCACTGAAAGGGAGAAATGCTCGATGATTTTTTGGGATCTCATCCAAAAACCGCTGGGTACGGAATAATTCACATCATCCCATTGGATGGCAGAACTTTTCACTGGCCTTTAAGCTCCTTGATTTTTTTGAACAAAATCTGTTTCTGCCCTGGATGGTCAATGCTTTTCAACGCCTCTTCAATATAATGGGCAGCCAGATCTTTTTTGCCGGAATGGGTGGCAAATGTAGCGGCAAGCCCCGGTAGATATGCGGGGGCCTCCGGTAAGGTGGATGCTTTAAAAATGGCCTGGGATGCCGATTCAAAATCCCGGTTATACTGCCAAAGTATATACCCTTTGAAAAACCAGAGTTTCCACGAATTGGGATGGTATCTTAATCCCTTTGATATCAAAAACAGACCATTGTCCGGAAGCCCTGCTTCCATGGGCAAAACCACTGCGCCAAAGAGATAGGGAGATTCCCATAATGGAGAAAGATCTGTGATAAGCCCCAGAAGGAAAGGAAGATCAGATAATTCTTTTTTCACCAATGTCTGGGCACCAAAATAATAGGCTGTCCTTAGCCAGATAAGATCACTGACAAAGGCTGGATTGGCAGGCGCAATCCCTTGCAATAAAATAGATGAAACCGGCAAAAACCAGATTTCATCTCCTTTATCATCCGTACACATGGGACAGTCGGGAACAGCCACCGAAAAGGGAAATCGTTCAGTCACCAACGTTTTCTGAAACCAGATCGTATTGGTAAAAAAAAAGCCTACAACCAAAAATGGGAGAACCCGAAGCGTCACTTTCATTTATAAAAATAATATCTTATCCTTCAACCGTTCGAAGGATAAGATATCATTCAAAACAAGTATTTATTTACAGGCGTTGGTTGTGTTGGTTAAAACACCTGCATTGTTCATGGTCCAGCTATCTACAGTGGAAGCAATCCTATTAGACCTTGCCGTGGCGGTAAAATTTGTTGCGGTTGCTGCCAAGCTTATTGTATATCTTGGACTACCGGTGGTTGTAAAACCGATGGCCCCAAGCGAGTTACCATACGTATCAAACTCCGCCTTATACGCTTCTTGATTGGTTCTCAGGGTGCCCAGATTTGATTTGGCCTCACTTTGTTTTGCCTTACACTGGTAACTCATGAAATTGGGAATGGCAATGGCTGCCAGAATACCGATGATGGCCACAACAATCATCAATTCAATTAGCGTAAACCCTTTTTTGTTCAATAAAAGTTTTTTCATACCGACTCCTTTAATTTAATTAAAATTTATGGAACACTGCTATCGTATCGAAAGTTTCAAATTCTAAAAGCAACGAGTATGCCAGCTATAATAATTATGAACAACATAATAATTAAAGTCAAAAATTTCTTTATATTTTAGGATGTTATATTATGCAACAATCAGATCAGAAAATTTTTCCATGTTGTGTCTTGTGATTTTATGACAATTTTTGTCAGCATTGACAAAAATTGAAATCAACTGAGGTTCCCCAAAAACAGCTATATGTTCTTATCCAGGCGGTATCTAAGAGACCGCATGCTCAGGTTTAAATAGTCGGCAGCTTCTTTTTTGTTTCCCTTGGAAATTTCCATGGCCTTGGTCAGGTAGGCCGATTCGATTGCCGAAAGGATTTTGTCCAGGTCGACCCCCTGCTCCACATCCTCAAGATTAAACCGCTGGCCTTCGATCCCTTCTATCCAGCGCCGTTTTTTGTGCATGGAAATGGTCAGGCTTTCGGGAAGGATGATATTGGTGGAAGACAGGGCCACACTTCGTTCGATGAGGTTTTCAAGTTCCCGGACATTGCCGGGAAAAGAATATTTGGTTAAAAAATCAATGGCATAAGAGGAGAGCTTGACAATGTCTTTTTCCATTTTTTTTGAATATTTTTCTGCAAAATGGGCGGACAAAAGCTCAATATCCCCTTTTCTGTCCCGCAGGGGCGGCACCTTGATGGGGATAACATTGAGGCGGAAAAACAGATCTTCCCTGAAATTGCCGTCAATGACCTCCTGGTCCAACTTTTTGTTGGTGGCCGAGATGATTCTGACATCCACTTTAATTTCCGTGGTGCCGCCAACGGGCTTAAAAGAAGTTTCCTGGACCGCCCTGAGCAATTTCACCTGGAGCATGGTGGACAATTCACCGATTTCATCTAAAAATATGGTGCCGTGGTTGGCAGCTTCAAACAACCCGATTTTGTTGTTGACAGCTCCTGTAAATGAGCCTTTTATATGACCGAAAAATTCGCTTTCCATGAGGGTGTCGGGGATGCCACCGCAATTGACCACCACAAAGGGCTTGTCCCTGCGATCGGATTGTTCATGGATGGCCCTTGCGATCAGTTCTTTTCCCGTGCCGCTTTCCCCGGTGATCAACACATTGGTTTTGGTGGGACCGATCTGTTCGATGCGCTTGTAGATGGCCTGCATACCGGGACTGTTGCCGATAATCCGGTCAAAATGCAGATGGTCTTTCAGCTCAGATGACCTGCTCTCTTTTTCATGGTCAAGGGTTTTGAGCACAAGTGCTTTGGCGATGGTGGTTTTAAGTTCAACATTGTCAAAGGGTTTGGGCACAAAATCATAGGCCCCCTGGTTCATGGCCTCCACGGCTATTTCCGTGGTGGAATAGGCGGAAATCATGATCACCACCGTGTCCGGGTCCTTTTTTTTTGCCTCTTTCAATACATCAAGGCCGGTGATATCTCCCAGGCGGATGTCGGACAGCACAAGATCATAGGAATGGTTCTGAATCAGGTTGACTGCCTGTTTGCCGTTCTTTGCAAGGGTCACCTTGTACCCCACCTTGGACAGGAGCATGTCCAGAAACTCGCGCATGCTCAGTTCGTCGTCCACCACCAGAATGGTGTGTTTTTTGTTCATAGCACCCGTTCCCTGACCATTTTCATTTCTAGTGGTTTCTCTGATAGACAATCCTTCCGTCAACCATGGTTAAAAATGCTTCCCCCGTCACCTTTCTGCCGGCAAAGGGCGTGTTTCTGCTCTTTGATACAAAGGCGGCAGGATCGATTTCATAGCAGGATTCCAGGTCAATGACGGTCAGATCCGCCGGATTCCCCGGTTTTATGCCATTGTCGATTTTCAGCATTCTGGCAGGCGCTTTGGACATTTTTTCAACCAGGTCTGACAGGGATAAAAATTTGTCCTGGACCAGTTTCAAGGAAAGCGCAAGGGAGGTTTCAAGGCCCACGATACCAAATGCCGCCCTGTCAAACTCCAGATCCTTTTCATCCACACTATGGGGGGCATGGTCTGAAGCAATCACATCAATGGTGCCGTCCACAAGCCCTTCAATAATTGCGCATCTGTCCTGTTCCGACCGCAGGGGTGGATTGATCTTGAAATTGGTATCATAATCAATGACCGCCCCGTCGTTCAGGGTGAAATAATGGGGAGCGGTTTCACAGGTGACATTGACCCCCCGTTTTTTGGCCTGACGGATTGCTTCAATGGATTCAATGGTACTCATGTGGCAGAAATGAACGGCCGCACCGGTGAGTTCGCAAAGGGCAATGTCCCTGACCACCATGATGCTTTCAGCGGCATTGGGAATGCCTTTTAATCCCCAGAATGTGGCAAAAGGGCCTTCGTTCATGGACCCGCCGTCGGCCAGACTTTTGTCTTCCGCATGGACAAATACCGGAATATCAAGCCCCTTGCAATATTCAAGGGACCGGCGCATCAGCTGGGAATTGTCAACGGGCAGGCCGTCGTCCGTGACAGCCCGTATCCCTGACTGCTGCATGTCAAAGATTTCGGCCAAAGAGACACCGGATGATCCCTGGGAAATGGCACCGGCCGGATACACCTTGGCAGCACGGGCCTTCTTTCCCTGGCTGATGATAAAGGAGGTGACCTGGCTGTTGTCATTCACCGGCCGGGTGTTGGGCATGGAACAAACGGCTGTGAACCCGCCCTTTGCCGCAGCTTTTAATCCGGATTCAATGGTTTCCTTGTATTCATGGCCCGGTTCCCGCAAATGGACGTGCATGTCTATCAGACCGGGTACCACGATCATTCCGGTCGCATCCACCACCTGGACCTGGGCCAGATCCTTACCGGACAGTGTGTCTGACGGGTCCAGGATTGCCGCAATCACCTTGTCCTGGATCAGAAGATCTTTTTTTTCGTCTATATTACCCGGGTCAAGCACCCTTGCCCCTTTAATCAGAATCTGCATGTCTGCTCCCTCCTGCCAGGATATAAAAAAGCGCCATTCTCAATGCAACCCCGTTGGTGACCTGGTCTAAAATCATGGAACAAGGGGAATCAGCCACCTCGCTTGATATTTCCACCCCCCGGTTCATGGGACCCGGATGCATGACAATGACGTCCTTTTGGGCAAGCTTTACCCGGGCCGAATTCAGCCCGTAAAGGCTTGCATATTCCCGTTCACTGGGAAACAATATGTTTCCCTGTCTTTCCTTTTGGATCCTGAGCATCATAATGACATCCGCCCCTTCCACACAGGCGTCCATGTTTTTTGCAACCCGGCACCCCAGGGTTTCAATCCCGTTTGGGATCATGGTGTGGGGCGCGCAAACAGAGACGATGGCCCCCATCTTTGAAAACCCGATAATATCGGATCTGGCAACCCTGGAATGGGAGATGTCCCCCACAATGGAAATATTGAGTCCCTTTAAGCTCCCTTTTTTCTCCCGGATACTCATCATGTCCAGAAGCGCCTGGGAAGGATGGGCATGGATGCCGTCCCCCGCGTTGATAACCGAGCAGCCGACCCGCTTTGCAATCACATGGGCCCCGCCCGAAGACGAATGCCGCAGCACAATCACATCGGGTTTCATGGCCTCAAGGTTTCTGGCCGTATCAATCAGGGTTTCTCCCTTGACAATACTGGAGGAACTTTTGGCAATGGAAACCGTGTCAGCCGAAAGCCGTTTGGCTGCAATCTCAAAGGAAAGCTTTGTCCGTGTGGAAGGTTCCTGGAAAAAAAGGATGATGGTTTTGCCCCGGAGTGTGGGAACTTTTTTAACCGGACGTTCTGAAATTTCCTTCATCCCCTGGGCTGTATCGAGAATCATGGTGATTTCATTGACATCCAGGGAGTGAATATCAAGAAGATCTTTTTTTTCAAACCGCATATTACCTGCCTTTAGCTCAGTGCTTAAAATAATAAATCGCCTATCCTTTTCCACCGTACACCAAAATCATCCTTGTTCCAGGACCAATAGATCATAAAGGCTTCCCCTTTGATCTCGGTCAGGTCTACAAATCCCCAAAACCGGCTGTCATGACTATTGTCCCTGTTATCCCCCATCACAAACAATTTGCCGGGAGGAATGGTGATTTTTTTTAAATTATCCCGGGTGCTGAACTTGCCCGGGATGATACGATTCTCTTTGTATACGGCGTAGGGTTCTTCCATTACGGGCTTGTCGTTCACAACAAGCTGCTTGTCGATGATTTCCAGGGTGTCTCCGCCCACTGCAACCACCCGTTTGATAAAATCCTTTTTGGGATCTTCCGGGTACTTGAAGACCACAATATCCCCCCGTTCGGGGTCCTTGACCGTAATCAGGGTCTTGCCGCCGGTAAAGGGTATTTTTACCCCGTAAATAAATTTGTTGACCAGAATCTGGTCTCCGATCTGAAGGGTTTCGAGCATGGACCCGGAAGGAAATTTAAAGGCTTGTAAAATAAAGGTCCGGATAAACATCGCGATCACAACGGCGATCACAATGGCTTCTATGTTCTCACGCCAGCCATTCTTTTTTTTAGTTGTCATTTTTATTTTATTTCACTTTCACAATTAACAGAACAGGTGCTGGGGTTGACCTAAAAAGAATTTGGATCGCTGAATCTGGGTCTTCAGTATCTCCGCAATTTTTCTTGCCTTTACCATACTGGACAGGGGAACCGTGGGAATTTTTTCACCCTTTATCATGATGCTGCCGCTTTTTAGCTCGGCATAACTGACCTGTCCGTAGGATTTTGAAATCGCCTGGGGATAATCATACCCGTAATCCACCACCTGGGTAAAAATCTGGTCATCCGAAACAGCGGTGTATTTCAGCATTTCCTCGTTTAGAATGGGAATGGGGATACCAAGGCCTATGGACAAAGAACATCCATACCCCCTGATACTCTGACCGACCAGCCATTCCGGGGACATCAGTTTTAGATCCCCCATGACGGAAAGGGTTCCCGACGGGGTCACGGGGACCCCGTTCAAACCGCGCTCCACATCCTTCTTGTGCTGGGTGCCGGTCCAGGTAACATAGCCCTGGGCACCGCCCAGAAAAATCCGGGTGCCAAGGCCGATGGTTTTCAAATAGGGATCATTGAACAAAGGACTCAATTGGCCGGACGTCGAATAATTGGCATTGCCCATTTTGGATTTCAAGGTTCCCATATAGGTATATTTGATTTTGTCGGACCTGTTTACCGCACAATTATAGTTCTGGTATGCATTGCGCGGGTTGCAGAGCATGGCATTGGGCAGGTCTTTCAATGTCACGATCTTTTCTATTTTTTTATTGGGATAGCAGTCGGTGCCGTAGCTTTCAGCACGGACCTCCACCTCTTTGCCTGCCACAAGGTCCTGGATCACATGTCCGCCGCCATAATTAAACTCACCCGGATGATATTTGTTCAACGGATCATCATCACAGGTTTGGGTAGCACCCAGATAGCAGTCCACAGCCGCAAGCCCCGAATATGCCGGCACATTGTTGAACCAGGTCTTGGTGGTCCGTACAAGGGGTTTGAACTGGCCGATATTGATAAATG
>VMSR01000293.1 GCA_013792075.1 Desulfobacula sp. | reverse complement strand
CCTGGTCTATCCAGCGACAGAAAGGCACACCGACCGGAACGGGTATAAGGCGGGTTATTAAAAAGTTAGATGCGATTGCCCTGGGGTAAGCTTGACAATTTTTTTGAGGATAAAAATGGCCGGTATTGCGTCCGAAACCCAAATCGTTTTTCCAGCCATAGGTTTACCGATAAAGGTCAAGTGGATTCGAAGAAATATTCACTGGCCCGGTTGATTCTTTCTTGACACTTTGGAAGAGAAGTGGTAGATACCCCTTGTTTTGTCGGGGCGTAGCGCAGTCTGGTAGCGCACTTGTCTGGGGGACAAGTGGTCGCGTGTTCAAATCACGCCGTCCCGACCAAACTACCATGAGGGTTTCAGCGTTTTTGTTGAAAGCTTTTTTTGTTTGTGAAACGCTGTTGGCTACAAACCCGGCTACAACTTTGTGTGCCGCTTGGAAAAAAGAATCCCCCACCGTATCCCCCACCAAGCTGAATGTTTTCAGGACATATTGAACATTTCGGACTCTCTCTATAATAAGGTACAAAGCTTTTTCAGCCAATAAAAAAATCAGCTCAAATATGATCAGGCTGTTAGATTTGCCTTATCAATTGTTTTAAATAGCCGGTCACCGGATTGTAATTCCCTTTTTTTTCTGGTAGCACTGTCCCTATCTACCGAAACTCTTTTCGAACAGCGGGATATAGATGGAACAAAGAAATGGAGTTTGAAGATTAGGTTATGCTACACCTCCCGATAAACTCGTTATCTGAGAAAAAAACAATAGTTCAGAAACACCAAAATCAGACAAAAGGGATTTATGAATAAGACACTGAAAGACCTTTCTTATGGCTTATCCACTCCCAAGGACCTCCTTGGAAAACTAAAATTTGATGCTGAACAGCTTAAAGAGGACCAGCATCCCTATAAAATTTTCAACTTTATAGTTACGGCCGGTGCCTTAGCAGAATGGACCATAAAATACTATCATTTGAAAAAGAACAATCCTGTTCTATATCAGGCTTTTCGGAGTAAAAAATATGAGGATCGTAAGTTGTTTCCAGACGAAGCTTATGCGTGGCTGAAAAATACGCCAAATCTGCCACAACCAAAAGAAAGAGCTAAGCTTCATATCCAAACTTGTATTCAGGCCTGTTATTCGATTTATACTGCCAGTAAGCATGTTCACTGGGCATCCAGTAATGCAAAAATAACGGCAATTGAAGATGAACCCATCGTTGGGAATTGGTATCAATACTTTTTTACGGGATTTGACAAAGGTGTTTATATTGAGGTGGACTCTGCAGCATATAGTTTATTTGAGATCGCTGCTGTATTAAATGCCTTCTATGGGCATTTGTTTCCTTTCCTGGAATTACAGAAAAATTCCGATGAATGAAAAAAAGCATGGCCATTTCTGACCCCCGTATCCCAATTTTTAATTAAGCCTTAACCAGAGAAATGGGCAAACTTACCGTTTTTGCTTTTGCCAATACTCTACATGTCTTTTATTTTCAATGTCGGTTCGTAAACCACCAAAAAGATTGTGAGGGTCCACTTCGATTGGAGGGATTTTTCTCTGAACAACCTTACTTGGGTATTGGGCCTGGATGGTTGATAGCTTTGGGCATTTTAACAAGTTCCCTTCTTGGGCTGATCGGTTTATCCCCCTATCCGAGCCCCTTTGTAGTGAACGTTTATGGGTGTTAGTATAATCTCTGTTTGTCAAAAAACCTATGACATGATCCACGATAAAACGTGCAGATTTCCCGTTGCGGCCAGTCCCGACAAAGAAATGAGGGTAACCCTGCCAATTCTTGTAAACCGTGTCCTTACTACACTGGAATACATCAGCAAGACCTTGAATATCCACAATATGGGGGTTTGTTTTTGTCACGGTGTTTTTTCTCCAGAAAAATGCCCCTCCTCCAGGCTCACCAGGGAGGGGCATTTTGCGATTATCTGCCGGCCGGGATACAGATCCCCTCTCCATCCATTATCTGCCTGAGCATAGACCGCAATTTATCAAGCATCAGGTTTAATTTCCGGTAATCGGTACAACACGGGCCCAGAGTTCTGGCCTCATGCCAGAGCAATATTTCATACAGGGCTTTGGCCTCTTGGGGGGGGAGTTCCGCTTGATCCATT
>VMSR01000226.1 GCA_013792075.1 Desulfobacula sp. | reverse complement strand
TTTTTCAGCGACAGTGACCAGTTTTTTGCTGGTCATGACTTCCCGGGTCAGTTTATCAAGCTGGGTTTCACCTCTCAAATCCCGGTTGGTCACGATCCCCACCAGCTTGTCTCCTTCGGTTACAGGAACCCCGGAAATTCGATATTTGGCCATGATCTTCAAAACCTCTGATATGGAGGCATCCGGCCGAACGGTTACCGGGTCAACTATCATCCCGCTTTCCGATTTTTTAACCCGGTCCACCTCAATGACCTGGTCTTCAATACTCAGGTTCCGGTGAATAAACCCAAGCCCCCCGCTGCGTGCCATGCTGATGGCGGTATGGGCTTCTGTTACCGTGTCCATGGCAGCACTGACAATGGGGACATTCAGTTCAAGCTCACGGGTAAGCCGTGTGCGGGTGGTTACCTCATCGGGCAGAATCGCTGAATATTCGGGAACCAAGAGGACATCATCAAATGAAAGTCCTTCTTCGGATAGTATATTGGACATAAAAAACCTCCGGAAAGAAAAAAGTGTTTATGAATACTATTATGGCCAGCCATCTAAAAACTTTTAAACAGCCAGCCAAATGTAAATTAAAAATTTAGTATATAAACACGTACTCTTACCAAAATTTATCGTTTCTGGCAAGGTCATTATCCCAAAGCTTTCAATTAATCAAATTTGTATTATTTTAAAAAAATCAAACGCTTCCTGATGTCTCTGTTCACACATAGGAAGCGCCACAGGTTGCTTTTAAGTATGCCTTCCAAAGATTATGTGGTATATTTTACAGCAGATACCATCGAAAACACACCCGGGATCACCTGGAAAAAACAGGAGAAGATAGGATGACAAAAAAAATCGGTATTGTAACGGGGGGCGGAGACTGCCCCGGTCTAAATGCTGTTATTCGGGCCATTGTAAAGGCCGGGTCCCTTTACGGCTGGGAATGTATCGGTATCCACGGCGGGTTTGACGGACTGCTCACACCGGTCCAGGCAATGCCCCTGGCCCTGAAAGATATGGACGGCCTGCTCATCCGGGGAGGCACGATCCTGGGCACTGCCAACAGCGGTCTATTTTCCGCAAAAACCGGCCACGGTGAATTGCGGCAGGTTCCCCAAAAAACATTGGACCAGGCAAAAACCAATTTTGATGCCTTGGGTCTTTCTGCACTTGTGGCCATTGGGGGTGACGGCACCCTTACCATAGCCCAGCAGATGTTCGAAATGGGATTCCCGGTGGTAGGGGTTCCCAAAACCATTGACAACGACCTGGATGCCACCCAGACAACCTTTGGATTCGACACAGCCGTTGCCTGCGCTGTGGATGCCCTGGATCGACTGCACAGTACAGCACAAAGCCACAACCGTGTCATGGTTCTAGAAGTAATGGGCCGGTATGCCGGATGGATTGCTGCCTATGCCGGGTTGGCAGGAGGTGCGGATGTAATCCTGATCCCCGAGATAAAGTTTAACTATGGCGCGATTATACAAAAGATCCAGGCAAGGGAAGCCGAAGGAAAACATTTTACCATTGTTATTGTGGCAGAAGGAGCAGCCCCTGAGGGACAAGGGTTTGTCACATCAAGCAAAACCGAAAATGACAGGGAAGCCCGCCTGGGCGGGATCGGTCATCTGGTAGCTGCAAAAATCGAAGCGCAGACCCAAAAAGAGAGCCGATGTGTGGTGCTGGGCCATCTGCAGCGGGGAGGACAGCCCACCCAGTGGGACAGACAATTGTGCACCCGATTTGGCGTCCATGCGTTCCAAATGATCGCCAAATCACAATTCGGTTATATGGTGGCCTTAAAAGAAAATGGTATGATGGGACCGGTCACTTTAAAGGATGCCGTCCATAAAATCCGCCGGGTGGACCCCCAGGGTGAACTTATAATGACGGCCAGAGCTTTGGGGATAAGCTTTGGAGATACCCCCATTCCCCTTCCAGAAAATGCATGGGGGTAATCGGCCTGTTTTTAGCAATTGCTGATTGGGTTGACACTGACCCATTTTATCTATAGGTTGTCTTTTGTTGATTTTTTGGAACTCAAAGGCTTGAATAAGGGCAATGGAAATCGTAAAAAAGGGGAGCATTACAGCCGATGTTATTAAAAATAAATCCTGACAATCCCCAGGAACGGCAAATCCAGATAGTGGTGGATATTTTGAAAAAAGGCGGGATTGTGGCCTACCCGACCGATACGTTTTATGGTATCGGATGTGATATCATGAACAAAAAAGCCATTGAAAAAATATATACCCTCAAGCAGAGAGACAGAACAAAGCCCTTTAGTTTCATCTGCCCGGACCTTAAAGACATCGCGACCTATGCCAAAATTTCCAACTTTGCCTATCGGAATATGAAACGGCTATTGCCCGGCCCCTATACCTTTGTATTGCCAGGCTCCAGAATGGTGCCCAAAATTATGCTGACCAAACGGAAAACGGCCGGTATCCGGGTGCCGGATAATCAAATTGCCCTGCACCTTGCCAAGGGACTGGGAAATCCTGTCATTTCCACGAGCGCCACGGATCCCAAGGGGGCCATATTTGCAGATCCCTCCCTGCTCCACGATTACTTTGAAAACCGACTAGATGCGGTAATCGATGGGGGGCCCGTTCCCAATGCCCCTTCTTCGGTCATCTCTTTAATTGACGATGTACCTGAAATTATCCGATATGGTGCCGGAAATGTTGATATCTTTGAATAGGGTATCGGCAAGCTTTCGGATAAAGGTCATCTTGTCCTCCTTTGGATAAACAGGTATTGGCTTTCCCTGTATCCCGGCCAATTGCCCGGCCCACTGAATGGCATCATCCAGATTTCCCAGCCGATCAACCAGTTTAAGGGACAGGGCTGTCTGTCCGGTATAAACCCTGCCGTCGGCCAGGCTTGTCATGGTCTCTATGGCCATATTCCTTGCCTTGGCTGCATCGGTGACAAATTGAAGGTGGAGTTCATCCACCAACTCCTGAAAAATGAGTTTTTCATTTTCCTTAAGTTCCCGTAAAGGAGACCCCATGTCCTTAAATTCCCCGCTCTTAATCACCACAGGCGCGATACCGATTTTCTTGGCAATTTCCATGAGATTGGCATATTCCATTATAACGCCGATACTTCCGGTAATGGTGCCGGGGTTTGCAACAATTTTCTGGGTGGCAGCTGCCACATAGTATCCGCCCGAGGCTGCAACCGATCCCATGGAGGCAATCACTTGTTTTTGGGCACGTGTTTTTATCAGCTCCCTGTATATTTCCTGGGAAGGACCAATGCCGCCTCCCGGACTGTCAATCCTGACAACAATGGCTTTTATATCCTCATTTTCCCGAAAGCCCTTAATATCTTCAATGATTTTTTTCGATGAGATAATAGGACCCATCACTTCCACAATACCGATATTCCCCTTATGACTGCCCAGGGCTTCCGGAAATCCGGCATCCATCATTTTGGAACTGATATAAACAATCCCGACAAAGCCTATAAACGTCAGGGTCATACAGACAGAAATGATGGCTCCAAAAAACAAAAACGGATGTCGTCGTGAAAACATAAAATTATATCCTGTACAAGGTTAAAATATTCGATCAAAAAATCGAGAAAAAAAAAAAGGCCGGATAAAAATAATTTACCCGGCCCCTGGTACACTATTGAAAATGTAATCGCTTACATTTATTCTTCGTCTTTGTTCTCTGTAGCAGCTTCCTGGGCTTTATTGGCTTCAAGTTGCTCTTGGATATTGTTCCTGAGAATTTCACCAAAAGAAGAGGTCGCAGGTTTCATGTTTTTTGCGAATTCTTCAAGGTACTTATCATCATCATCATCTTCAAGCCGTTTGATGGAAAGCCCAATCCGTCTTTCATCGGAATTGATATTCATTACTTTTGCAGTAATGGTTTCTCCAATCTGGTAATGCTCTTTCGGGCTCTTGATATTTTCCTTGCTGATTTCAGACACATGAACAAGACCTTCAATGCCTTCTTCCAATTCTACAAAAACACCGAAATCGGTCAGATTGGTGATCACACCGGAGATTTCTTTACCCACTTCATAGCGCTGGGCAACGGACTCCCAGGGATCTGCCTGGGTCTGTTTGATACCCAGAGAGAATCTTTCGTTGGATTTATCAATGTCCAGCACAACTGCCTGGATGGTATCGTTTTTCTTGTAGACTTCAGACGGATGCTTGATCCGTTTTGTCCAGGAAATATCAGAAATATGGACCAATCCGTCAATGTCATCGTCAATGCCGATGAACAGCCCGAATTCGGTAATATTCTTGATTTTACCCTCAATAATGGTTCCAACCGGATATTTCTGGGAAATAATTTCCCAGGGATTCTCAACAGTCTGTTTGATGCCCAGAGAAATCCTGCGATTATCCGGTTTGAGATCCAGTACAACCGCTTCAACTTCCTCACCCACGGCAACCATCTGGGACGGATGACGAACCTTCCGGGTCCATGACATTTCAGACACATGAATCAGGCCTTCCACGCCCTCTTCCAGCTCAATAAAAGCACCATAATCTGTCAGGCTTACAACCTTGCCTTTTATCTTTGAGCCAATGGGATATTTTTCAACTGCAGTTGTCCAGGGATCTGGTGTCAGCTGTTTCATGCCCAGGGATACCCGTTCTTTTTCAAAATCAAAAGAAAGAATTTTTACCGTAATATTGTCTCCGACGGAGAAAAGCTCTGACGGATGTTTAACACGGCCCCAGGAGATATCGGTGATATGAAGAAGTCCGTCCACACCGCCAAGATCCACAAAAATACCGTATTCGGTTATATTTTTAACAATACCTTCCATGACCTTGTCATTTTCAATGGTCTCAAGGGTAGTGCTTCTCAACTCATCCCGTTTGGCTTCGAGAAGAATCCGTCTTGACAGCACGATATTGTTTCTCTTCTTATTGTATTTCAGAACCTTAAAGGTATAGGTCTTGTTTACCATTTCATCCATGTTGCGAATGGGACGCAAGTCCGCCTGGGAACCAGGTAGAAATGCCAAAAGCCCAATATCAACTGAAAAACCGCCCTTGACCCGGCTGGTAATAACACCCTCAATGGTCTCGTCTGCATCGTAAATGTCTTTAATGGCATCCCAGACCTTTACTTTCTTTGCTTTTTCACGGGACAAAAGAACTGTTTCTTCTTCCTCATCCCAGACTTCAATCATTACCTCAAATTCATCATTGATTTTGACATTTACATTGCCTTCCTCATCAATAAATTCCTGAATAGAGATCTGACCTTCAGATTTATATCCCACATCAACAAGAACTGTCTCCCTGCCTACGGATATGACTTTTCCGGTGACTACCTGTCCCTCTTCAAATTTTTTAAGGCTGGATTCATAAATGCCCAAAAGCTCTTCCATGGTTTCTTCGCCAGTGAATTCCATCTCTCGCTCAGATTCTGTTTCCTGTGTCTCTAATTCATTCATGTCTTGGTTTTCGTTTTCTTCAGCAATGTTGTTCATTAATATTATTCCCCCTAATCGAATTTTTTTGTACCCGTCCTCCCCGAACAAAGACAGTGCGAGTACAATTTACCTTTATAGCAACTCAAAACAGAATAATCAAGCCTATTTTACCCGTATCCTAACCTTTTTGGATATTTTTCAGGATTATCTTTACCACGTCCGGTATGGTTAAATGGGAGGAATCAATTTTGACGGCATCGGGTGCCGCCTTCAAAGGGGCTTCTTTTCGTTGGGAATCATTGGCATCCCTTGTTTTCATATCCTGCTCAACCTTTTGTATATCTGTCTTTCCTTCGGACATTTCCTCATGTCGCCGTTTTGCCCGCACGGCCAAATCTGCAAAAAGGAAAAATTTAAAATCGGCATCTGGAAAAACAACGGTGCCCATATCCCGTCCTTCAAATACAGCGTCCTGGCTTTGGGCAATATTTCGCTGAATGGTGAGCAAGGCAGCCCTAACCTGGGGTCTGGCAGAAGTGGCCGAAGCGAGCATGGAAATTTCAGGGGTTCTAATATGGGGCGTTATATCCTTTCCCGAAGAGATCAGCACAAAATGACCGTTTTCCATATGAAAGTTCAAATCCAGGGATGCGAGGAATGAACCCAGACAGTTGTCATCCTTCCAATTTACTCCCTGTTGACCTATTTCATAGGCCACCCCCCGGTAAAGGGCGCCAGTATCCACATAGACACACCCCAATTGCTTGGCTACAAGATTGCTAATGGTTGTTTTCCCTGCACCTGCCGGTCCGTCAATGGTGATGATTCGATGTGTCATACCCTATCCTTATTTTCCCAAGACCTGTTTCAAGGCCCTGATAAAAATCTGATTTTCGTCTTTGGTTCCGGTACTCACCCGCAAAAAAGAATCAAACCCGTAGGATTTCATGGAACGGACAATGACCCCATGACCCAGCAGCTCTTTAAAAATCCTGGTGGCATCTGTTTTTAAATCCACCATCAGAAAATTGGACTGGGTGGGAAGGGGTGCAAATCCCATTTTTGTCAACTCAGCCCCAAGATAATCTATCCCTTCGTGGGTGGCTTGAATGCTTTTATTCAAGAAGACCTGATCCTGGATAGCGGCTTCTGCTGCTACCTGGGCCATTGTGTTCACATTAAAGGGCTGGCGGATGCGATTTAAAATTTGTGCCACATCCTTGTCCATGATCCCGTAACCGATCCTGAAACCTGCCAGACCATAGGCCTTTGAAAAGGTTCTCAGGGTCACCACCCGTTGATCCTTTAACGGGTCCTCCAGGGAATTGAACACTGCCCTGTCCCGGACAAATTCGATATAGGCTTCATCCACCACAATGATAACATCCTGGGGAATTTTTTCTGAAAAAGCCAGGAACTGATCCCGGGTAATGGTACTGCCCGTGGGATTAAATGGATTGGTGACAAAAACCATTTTGGTCCGGGGCCCCACCCGTTTTGCGATTTCATCAAGGTTGGTGGTATAGTCTTTAAGGGGGACCATGACAGGCACCCCTTTGGCGGTCTTAACACTGATTTCGTACATTAAAAAAGACGGCAGGGGCATCACCGCCTCATCCCCTGGATTCAAAAACCCATGGGCCAGAAGGGCTATGATATCATCGGATCCATTTCCCAGCACGATATTTTCAAGGCCGACATGAAACCTTTCTGCCAGAAGCCTGCACAGCCCGTGGGCCACAGGTTCCGGATATCTGTTCATACTGGAAAGACTTTCATTGACCGCTGCAATAACATGGGGAGAAAACCCCAGGGAATTTTCATTGGAGGCAAGCTTGCCGGCCTTTGTGATATTGAATTCCCGCTCCAATTCCTTTAAGGGTTTGCCTGCCTCATAGGGTTTAATAGACGCGACCGGGACACTGATTTTAAATCTCATGGAACGATATCTCCTCCTGGTAAAAAAACAATATTTAGTTAGGATTTGAATTTTTGTCAACACCTATGGTAGGAATTGATATGAAACAATTACACCAACGTCCAAAACATAAAGAGGCAATATGAACCATAAGGTGATAACCGGGATAGAAAATTTAAAAAGCAATCCCCCTGGCTATTTAAAGGGAAAACGGCTGGGTCTGCTGGCAAACCCGGCCTCGGTCGACAAAAACTTTGCCCATACATTAGACATTCTAAGCCAGATCTTCCCAGGGCAGCTTACAGCATTGTTTTCCCCCCAGCATGGTTTTTATGCAGAGAAACAGGACAACATGATTGAATCAGCCCATGGGGTGGAACCCCGGCTAGACATCCCTGTTTTCAGTCTGTATAGTGAAACAAGAATCCCAACCCCGGACATGTTTGACCGCATCGACACCCTGATTATTGACATCCAGGATGTGGGCACACGGGTATACACCTTTATATATACCATTTCCCATTGCATGGAAGTTGCGGCAAAATGCAATAAAACCATTGTAATTCTTGACCGGCCTAACCCCATTGGCGGCCTCCAGGTGGAAGGCAATGTTTTGGACCCAGGCTATGCGTCTTTTGTGGGCCGATTTCCCATTCCCATGCGCCACGGCATGACCGTGGGAGAGATCTCCCGGTATTTTAATCTGGAGTATAATCTGGGCTGCGACCTTAAAATCATTCCCATGAAAGGGTGGAAACGCAGCATGTACTGGCAGGACACAGACCTTGTCTGGCTGCCTCCCTCCCCCAATCTGCCGACACCCGCCTCCTGCATGGTGTATCCCGGCCAGGTTATCTTTGAAGGTACCAATATTTCCGAAGGCCGGGGCACCACCCTGCCCTTTGAACAATTTGGTGCACCTTTTATGGATACCCAGACCATTGGACAAATCGCATCCGGAAGAATCAAAGGTGCTTTTCTTCGACCCGTAAATTTTGAACCCACCTCAGGCAAATGGCAGCAACAGGTTTGCAAGGGATTTCATATCCATGTTACATCACCCAAAGCGTTCAAGCCTTATCTGGCATCTCTGTTGCTCATGCAGCTAATTCTTAAATTTCATCCAGAAGCCTTTGCGTTTAAGCAGCCGCCCTATGAATATGAATATGAGCAATTGCCCATGGATCTGATACTGGGCAGCCGGGACATCAGGGAGAACCTTTCAGACATGGAAGACCCTGAAAAACTTGAAACCCTCTGGCAGGATGGGCTGGATACTTTTAAATCCCGTTCCCAAAAGTATTATTTATATGCCTAAAAATGATACACCGGAAAACAACTGGAAACGAATGAGTTTCAAAGGAAACAAGGTCTGGGTTGCCACCAGTCCCGACGGTTTGTTGCTGACAAACAATGATAAAGTTCTGATAAAATACAATTTAAAACAAGACTATGAATACTGGATAAAAAATGAGCACCTGGAACCCCTGGACAAAGCGGTGCCTGCCGGAGAAAAAAAAGCAAGCACCTGTGCCGAAAAATCGCCCGGTGTTAAAGATTCTAAGACCCAGAAGGACATTCCACCCAATTGTATTCGCATCTATACCGACGGGGCTTCCTCTGGGAACCCGGGTCCTTCTGGCATCGGAGTCTTGCTTCTTTATAACGAATACCGCAAGGAAATCTCCCAAAGCATAGGAATCACCACCAATAATGTGGCAGAATTGTCTGCCATTAAAATAGCCCTTTCCCATTTAAAACGACAGGATCTGCCCGTACGTATTTTTTCTGATTCAAGCTATGCCATTGGGGTGCTGACACAAAATTGGAAACCCCAGGCAAACAAGGCCCTGGTATCAGAGATTAAGCGTTTGATGCAACAATTTGCAGACCTGAAACTTATCAAAGTCAAAGGCCATGCCGGGATAAAAGAAAACGAGGTGGCCGACTTTCTTGCCACGTCTGCCATAAAAAAAGGGCCGTTGTAAACCGGCCCCTTTGACTAAAAAATCGTAAAAACTGCTGTTTTATTTTTTTAACTCATTGAGTTCTTTTTCAAGCTCTGCGATTTTTGTTTTGTCATCATCGACCGGTGCATCAATACCCTCATCCTTTTTCCAGGAATCTTTAAGTTCGTCAAATCCGAGATAAAGGGCAAGGCCGCCACCTAGCAAAAGCACGGGTGGGATACATCCTGCCAGAAGATTCAAGAATTCACCAAACCATACCGCCAGGCCCACAACACCCAGAAGAACTGCAATAGCTCCGCCAATTAACGTTTTCATAAAAATATCCTCCTTAAACTTTTTGTTCAACTTTAATAAAAGTGATTCCATTTAACAGATAATAGTGATTGTTAATAGATGGAGAAAAATAGCACAAGGAAAATTTTTAATCAAGGCTATTTTGGCAAGTCAGACCCAGGGCCCAAACGCACCTTTTTACAGCCTCTTTCATCAATTTTTCATCTGATTTTAACCCCTGTCGGGCGAATAATGATATTGCCATTCCACCCAAGCTTTGATATTGATGAAGTCCTTAAATCCCTTATTTTTTTAGGGTCAAACAAAGAAGGATTATTTCATGCGTCTGTTTCAAACGATTATATCGAATACAAGAGCCAAGCTTCGAAAATATATAAATTGCCTGCTGGGAGACACCCAGGATTATTTCACCAGTCTTTACCCGGGACATCACAGCTATATTATAAAAAAAATCATCACCCGCCTGGTCAGAAAAGTCACCCTGGACGATCACAACCTGGATAAAATAAAAGCGATTGAACCAGACAGTATTATTGTCTTTGCCAGTAAAAACAAACGGATCTTTGATTTTTTATATTTCCACACAAGACTCAAAGCACTTGGCCTGCCTTTTCCGGAACTTGGATTTGATTTCAGATTTTTATTCCTTTTATCCGTAAAAAGAGTCTTTCGCGTTGTATTGTCCCATCTGGATTATTTTCTCCACCATTTCCACGTCAAGGACATTTATACTTCCGGGTTTGCACGACGGGAACTTACACATAAAAGATCCGGATTTGTCTGCCTTATTGAAGAAGATGATTTTTACAAACGCTTTATCAAATCGACACCAGACCCCCTTTTCCATCTTATTGAGTTGCAAAAGCAAACAAAAACCTGTGTGGTCATTGTCCCCGAAGATATTATCTATGTGTCCAAACCCATGCACAAGGACCCGGGGCTTACGGACATCCTGTTTGGAACCCATGAAAAACCGGGTTTGCTCAAACGGGTTTACACCTTGATCCGGTATCCTGAAAAAATTCGGGTGGCCGTGGCCATGCCGGTGAACCTCAAAGAGTTTATAAACAGGCCGGAAATTGACCGATTGGATGCTGAATTCCAAACCCACAGGTTAAGAAGTCATCTGGTGGATATTTTAAACCGTCAGAGAAGAAGTATTACCGGTCCCATTTTAAAATCCCGCCAGGAAATAACCGAAGACATCCTGACCCGAAAATCCCTCAGGGAATATCTGGCGGATTATGCGGCTAAAAACAATATCCCCCTTTATCGCGTCAATAAAAAAGCGGCAGCCTATATCAATGAAATAGCCGCCAATTATAATCTGAGGGTCATTAATGCCTTTAACTGGATGTTAACCTGGATTTTTAAAAACATTTTTGAAGGTCTGGTGGTCAACCAGGATGAAATCAACCGGATGAGAGAAAAATCCATGGGGGCTCCCCTGATCCTTGTCCCTTGCCATAAAAGTCATTTGGACTATCTGCTACTGCCCTATGTAATGTTCAGAAACAACATGCCCTGCCCCCATATTGCCGCAGGAAAAAACCTGTCCTTCTGGCCCCTGGGCCCCCTTTTCAGGGGAGGCGGTGCCTTTTTCATACGCAGGACTTTTAAAGGGGCTGAGCTCTATACAAAAATTTTTGGCGCCTACCTTGAAAAGCTGCTCTATGAAGGATTTAATATTAAAATCTTCATTGAAGGCGGCAGAAGCCGGACCGGAAAACTCCTGACCCCAAGGCCCGGCGGCCTTGGCATGATCATCAAAGCCTATTTGAATGGTGCCTGCGACAACCTGTATTTTGTCCCGGTCTTTGTGGGGTATGACAGGGTCCTTGAAGAGGATGCCTATTTAAAAGAAATTGAAGGGGGAAAAAAGAGTCCGGAAACCCTTAAGGGACTAATCAACACCCGGAAATTTCTCAAGAAAAAGTATGGGAAAGTCTATATCAAGTTTGATGATCCCCTCTCTTTTAAGGACTATTTATTGGAAAAGAAAATTGATCTGTCCCGTGCAACTGACACGGAATACATGAAGTTTGTCAAACAATTTGCCTACAAATTGATCAATTCCATTAACGAGAATGCCGTGGTCACCCCCCATGGCATCATTGCCTCTGCCATCTTGAACGACGCCCAAAACAATTTTGTTAAACGACAGCTGATCGAACGGGTGAATACCTATATGAATCTTCTGACATTTAACAAGGTTGAATTATCAGACACCCTGATCATGGACCCGGATCAAGCACTCAATACCGTAATCAATAACTTTATCTCCAGAGAGTTCATCGAACTTGCCGATGAAGATGAAGATGAAATTTCAGACAGCACCACTTTTATTGTCAAACACAATATGCGGGCTATTCTGGATTACTATAAAAACTCGGCAATATCCTTTTTTGTGCCGGCAGCATATACCGCCACAGCCATTCTGGAGATTGATCAATTTAAATTTTCCCTGTCCGACCTGGTGCTTCGGTATGAATTTCTGCAAAAACTGTATACGGACGAGTTTTCCTATGATGACGAAATAACCCCAGAAGAACAGATTTCCAAATGCATCAAAGGATTTATAAATGAAGGCATGCTGGTGCCGGACCCCACCCAGGCCGACATGCTGAACCTGACAAGCCAGGGTCTGCGAAAATTAAAATGGTTTGCCGCCTTTTTGCTGCCCTTCTTTGAATCCTATAAAACCTGCCTGCTCTTTCTTGAAAAAGAAAAAACCGATAAATATGATGCAAAAGAGCAGACCAAAAAAATCCAGTCCTTTGGCAGCAAACTCTATAAAAGAAACAATATTACACTCAAAGAATCCTTGTCCCTTGTTAACTACAGAAATGCCGCCACTTATTTTGCCAGAAACGGAATCAACGGATCCGAGGATCAAATTCAAATTGACTACTACAAAGAAATAATTGACCGCCTGATCCGGCTGACCGTGTCCTAGGAACAATGAAAGCACTCATTCTCGCCGCAGGTCTTGGCACACGGCTGTTGCCCTATACCAAGACGCTTCCCAAGCCCTTGTTCACACTCAACGGGCGTCCCGTACTGGACCTTGCCATTGATCGGCTGATCTGTTGCGGATGCGACCATATTTTCATCAATACCCACCACTGCCACGCACAAATAGAAGCCTTCATCGGACGGCACCGCTATAAACACATGATCCAACTGGTATACGAACCCAAAATTCTTGATACTGGCGGGGCCGTTGCCAATATCCGGCAGCTCATGAACCAGGAACCTTTCTTTGTGATCAATGCAGATATTGTTTTTGATATTGACCTGAAAAAAGTTTATGATGCCCACTTGGCATCCCATGCAATCGCAACCCTGGTGCTCCATGATTATCCGGAATTCAACAAAATACAGGTGGATGGACAAAAATGTATTCAAAACTTTAATGCTCCCATTGGAAAAGGCCTCGCCTTTACCGGCATTCAGGTTTTATCCCCGGACATCTACTCGTATATGCCCACAAAATCAGGCAAATCAGATGCCCCGGGCCAGACGGTTTTTTCCAGTATTGACATCTACAAAACCCTGTGTCCGGACAAACAGATAAAAGCGTATGTGGCTGAACAGATTTTCTGGAAGGATATCGGCACGGTTCCCTCCTATACACAAACCTCCCGGCAATGCTTGAGCGCCCATATTCTTGGCCTTCCGGACAACAGAATCCCTGAGATCCAGATCCATCCCATAACGGGAGACGGGTCCGACCGATTATGGTTTAGGGCCAGCCATAAAGACAAAACCCTGGTCATATCAGACCATGGTGTCTGCCTTCCCTCCAGTGAAACTCTCTCCCAGCTTCAGGCTTTTGTCAGGATTGGGTCCCATTTGTTGTCCAGAAAAATTTCCGTGCCAAAAATCTTGGGCCATGATGCACTTTCGGGCCAGGTGGCCCTGGAAGACCTGGGAGATGTCCACCTGGCTTCTGTGGTGAACCAGAACCCGTCCACATGCCTGGATCTTTATAAAACAATTATCAACCAGCTCATTGAATTTTCCCAGAACGGTATCCAGGGATTTGATACCGACTGGACCTGCCAGACCGCCTCCTATTCAAAAGAACTCATTCTGGAGAAAGAATGTGCCTATTTCATGACAGCTTTTATCCAAACGTTTCTTGGGAAAGACCTCTTGTTTGAGACCTATGAAAAAGAATTTTCCCATATTGCCGACAATGCGTTAAAATTTGCCTTTAACGGATTGATGCACCGGGACATGCAATCCAAAAACATCATGCTGCGAGATGGAAAACCCTATTTTATCGATTTTCAATCAGCAAGAATTGGCCCCTTGCAATATGATCTTGCTTCCCTTTTAATAGATCCCTATGTTAAGCTGCCGGACAGGATTCAGAAAGAATTGCTGCTCTATACCATGTCCCGGCTGGGAATTGAATCAACGGAAAAGAAAACAGAGTTTACCCACTGTTATCGCTTCTGCAGTCTGACCAGGAATCTTCAGTTTTTAGGGGCTTTTGCCTTTCTTTCCCGGACAAAGGGCAAGAAAAAATTTGAATCTTATATCCCCGATGCCGTTCATTCACTGAAATCCATTGTCCAGGGAATGACCTCTTTGCCGGCCCTGGGCAGACTTATAACAACCCTATGAGGAGGCCTTTTATGGAAAAAATACCGATTATGATTAACGGACTTCCGGGAAATGTGGCCCGGATAATGGCTGTCGCAGGACTTAAAGATGACCGATTTACTGTCATGCCCTATTCTCTTACAGGACAAGACATCCCCCATACCTGTGTAACAATTGCAAAAACAGATTTTATGCTCATCAAGCCCGATACAAGGGATGAAAAAATAAAAGAAATTTTATCCCAATATCCTTTCTTTATTGCGGTTGACTACACCCACCCCAGTGCGGTAAACGGGAATGCCCGATTTTATACCCGAAATAAGATACCCTTTGTAATGGGAACCACCGGTGGAAACCGGGAAGAACTCGAACAAACCGTGCGAAAGGCATCCACCCCTGCCGTCATTTCCCCCAACATGGCCAAACAGATTGTCGGGCTTCAGGCCATGATGGCCTATGCCGCAAAAACCTTTCCAGGTCTTTTCAAGGGGTATTGCCTTGAAGTCAAAGAGAGCCACCAGAAGGGCAAGGCAGACACCTCAGGAACTGCCAAGGCCATGGTGGGCTATTTTAATGAACTTGGCGCTGATTTCAAGGTAGAAAACATCCAGCAGGTCCGGGATCCTGAAATCCAGGAAAACCAATGGCAGATCCCCAAAGAACATTTGTCCGGCCATGGATGGCATACTTATACCCTCACGGCAGAAGACGGGTCTTCTTTGTTTGAATTCAAACACAATATCAACGGAAGGGATATCTATGTCAGCGGAACCTTTGATGCCGTGGTCTTTTTACACAAAAAACTGCATTTAAAAGACAACAAAAACCGATTGTTTACCATGATTGATGTCTTGAACCAGAACTGATACTTACACCCATGAACCTCTACCTAAAAATTATTTTAATCCTGCTGGGTCTGGCCTATCTGATCAGTCCGGTGGATATCATTCCAGACCTTTTGGTTCCCTTTGCGGGATGGATTGATGACGGGGTTGTTCTCTGGATTATTCTCCATTTGATCCGCCATGGGGAACTTCCCTGGGTTTCATCTAAAAAAAATCCGGCCCAAAAGGAAAAGGCCCTTTGTCTTCCAAGGAAAGTAACGAGAAGAATGCCCTCAAATCTGCCCATGAAATACTCGGGGTTTCTCCCAATGCCACATGGACCCAAATCCAGACCGCCTATAAAGAAAAAATTAAACAATACCACCCGGACAAGGTCTCCCATCTGGGTGCAGAATTTTCAGACCTGGCCAATGAAAAATTTCTTGAAATCCAGAGGGCCTACGAGGCTCTGAAAACCAAATAATAAACCAAGATCCGTATCTTTAAAAAGGGGTCCCCCATTGATTGATTTTCTTTTGGTCCACAATCGAAAAGTTGAAGTTCAATGGCATGGGTGTGGCCATACAAACACGCCCACCCTGGTTTTCCTCCACGAAGGCCTTGGGAGCACTTGCCTATGGAAAGAGTTCCCCCGCATGCTTTCCCAAAGGACCCAGTGCAACGCCCTTGTCTTTTCCCGCTTGGGCTATGGCAGATCTGACCCTGTTGCCCTGCCCAGAAAAATAAACTTCATGCACCAGGAAGCCCTTGAGTTTCTTCCGGCCGTATTAGCGGCTGCCCGTATTAGAGATCACATTATCATCGGCCACTCGGACGGCGGCTCCATCGGCATTATTTATGCGGGCAGCCGTCACGCAACTCGCCTTAGGGGATTGATTACAGAGGCTGCCCATGTTTTTTGCGAACCCCTTACCGTGGACGGCATCAGAAATGCCAAGCACCAATACCTGCACCAGGATTTGAAAAAGCGGCTTGAAAAATACCATGGTCCCAATACAGAAACCGCATTTTGGGGATGGAACGCAGCATGGCTTGCCCCCGGCTTCAAACACTGGAATATTGAAAAATATCTCAAACAGATCCAGGTGCCGCTTTTGGCAGTTCAAGGCCGCCAGGATCCTTACGGCACCCCTGCACAACTGGCAGCGATTGCTTCCGGGGTTAAAGACTGTAAAGCCCATTTGATTAAACACTGCCGACATGCTCCCCACCAGGAGCAACAAGAAGTTGTCCTCTCCCTAATGGCCGGATTCATCCAGGCGCTTTTACCCCCCAAAACCATTTAACTTACCCCTTGTGATCAAAGGGCTGAAAACAGGAGCGATCGCAGGATCGGGCCAGGCAATAGAACCCCTCTCAAAAAAAGGGTTTGTTGCAAACAAGATCTATTGGTAATTTCACAAAGGGTTTTGTCTATAACCATATTTAATGACCATTTTTTCCAAAACTTCATGGGATTGAGCCCCCACCAGCCGGTCCAGCCCCATGATAAAGGTGGGAACGGCCGTAATTTTCTTTGCCCGGGACATTTCCCAATCTGCATTCACGGCATCTTTAAATACCCGTTGATCAATAATGTTTTCCCCTTCCACCGGATCAAGGGCCACTGATCGGATCAGCGCCAGCAACACCTGTTTTTCTGCAAGATTATGACCGTCCACAAAATAGGCTTTAAAAGCAGCCATGTGGAAGGCATGTCCCTTTCCCTTCTCTTCGGCCCACATCCCGACTTCCTGGGCAAGCCGACTATTATAGGTCATCTTTCGATCCCCCATGGGAAGGTTGAATTTTGCAGCCGTGGCCTTTAGCTGGGCAACAATTTTATCCACATCCGTAAAAATTCCTTTTTTGGCAAACAACGCTTCGAGAGAAAGCCCCTGCTCCGGAGTGTCCGGATGAAGGGGGAAGGCCCTCCATTTAACTTCAATTCCATACTGACTTTGTAATTTTTCAATACTCCCGGTAATGAAGTAACACCACGGTCAAACGTAGTCGGAAAATATCTCAAGCGCATGTCGGTGGGGCTTTAAGCCTTTATTTTCAATCATTTTCAAGTTGTCCTTTTTTAGTAATTTTTACCGGGTTTTACCTGTTTTTTTCTCAATTTGGTAACATTGTTACCAACTATATAATAAGTTTTTAAGGAAAGGCAAATGATCGATAAAATTTCATATAAACATTATGATACTTCACGGGCACCCAAAAAGATCAACAGATATAAAAATTAGGGATTCAAAAACATATATTCTACCATTGAAAAAAGTTGATCTATTTCAATACAGCTCTTTCATTATTTTATTTAGAGAGAATTTACATTTTTGATCAGTGGATCTGGTGAGGTGATAATTTGGCCACAACACCTTGAACTGGCAATTCAGTTAGGACAGTTGCGAATCAGAAAAATCAACTTTATTTTATCTGGGTTTTGTTTACCAAGAAGCGCACAGTATTTGGCAAGGTCGGATAAAAAAACCCTTACCAGGAATTCATCATGTTGATGCCCATAAATTTCACAACTTCTTCCTGCATTTGTTTAAATCTGTACCCCACAACCTGAACCAGATATCCCATAATTTTAAATCCGATATCCGTGTCATCGGCCATCAGTATGTTCAGTTTTACAGCATTGATTTTAATCACCTGGCATCTTCTTGATATGCAATATGCTGAGAGTCTCATCTTATGGGGAGGAATAAAACAGGACCATCCAAACACCTGGGATTCGGGAATATCAGTATGGTGTGAGGATATCATGCTTTCATTGCTTGAAGCCCGGGCATCTGGCATTTCAAACCGCAATTCAACTCCGCCTTCCACGACAATCCACATGTCCATGGCTGGCTCTCCTTCACGAAAAAGTCTTTGGCCCTGCTGAAATTCTTCAACCCTGCAGATTTCCATAATTTTCTTCAATTGATCCTCATCAAAACCCTTGAACATATCCAATTCTTCTACCCTGGTAAGTGAAACCATGTTTTTTCCTCCTTTTTGTTTTGGTAACCCGAAAAAAAATGGAACAATAACAATCGTGGCAAATGGTTTAAAAACTGATTCGATGTGTAGAATCTCAGAATGGATCTCTGGTCTATCCGGATGCGATATTTTAAGTATACGCTAAAACAAAAATAATAAAAGTGGAAAAAGGGTTTTCAACATTGGATTGACAAATCCTGTAATCTTTGAAATATAAAGGAATTTTCATAACCCTTGTGCAAAGGAGTAACCCTTGACCGGAGTAAGTGAAGTTCTTATTTTAATTCTGTTGATTTCCGGCATCCTAATTCTTCCAAGAATGTTCAAACCCGCCCCAAAAGCAGTTCAGCGAAAGAAAAACAAACCACTATCAAAAAAAGCCAGAGCCGGTATCGTTCTCTCTGTGGTGATTCCCATTGCCGCGGCCATCGGCTTAAAACCCTGGAATGGCAATTTTATCCTATTTGTTTCCATTGGTATTATTCCGGTCGCTCTTGCCTGGGCCCTGGCCTGGATAGTGTCTGCAAAGAAGCCATAACCCTATTCTATTTTGTTTTATCCCAAACAAAACCACAATTCGTTTTTACATTACTTTTTTGTTTAAACTTATTTTAATAATATAATATATATAGTTATTTTATTTTTATTGACACACTCTTATTCGTACCTATTTTTATTTTCAACTGGGAGATGCGGCACCCAATAATAAAAACAGGAGAAATACAATGCGACTTGTAAGATATAACCCCTTAAACGAATTGGCACTCTTAAGAAATTCATTTACTGACTTTTTCACAGATTCTGCTCCAAAAGCAGAATCACAAGACTGGTCTCCGGCAGTGGATATTTTCGATGCCAAAGACAGCATTGTCTTGATGATAGATCTGCCCGGCGTCCAGAAAGAAGATATCCGGGTGAATATAGAAAAAGAAATATTGACCCTATCGGGTGAAAGAAAACCTGAAATAGAAGGGGACAAGCATACCTTCTACAAAAGAGAACGAATATTCGGCAGTTTCAGGCGCAATTTCATTCTTTCCCCTGAGCTTCTCACAGAGGAGGTGGATGCCAGTTTCAAGGAAGGTGTCCTGAAAATCACCCTTAAGAAAAACAAAATCACCGAAGCCGCAAAACAGATCTCCATCCATTAATCATATCCTTCAACACCATAAAGCCGGGCTTTTTCTGTCAGCTCGGCTTTATGCAAATATAAGATCAACGCCTAAAAAAAGCAAAAAAAAAGCGCATTCCCGGCCGGTAGGTGTACCGACTGAAATGCGCTGATTTTTATGGTTATATCAACAAGAGGGATCGCTGTTAGTGATGGGATTCCCCTTTGTCATTCATGGTATCCATGGCAGCTTTTACAATGACATAAGCCATGCCGGCTCCCAGAATGGAGATCGCATACCAAAGCCCGCCCATGAAAATAATATGGGCAGTGTCCCAGACCCATTCGAAATTAAATGGAAACATATGTTTTCTCCTTTTTGTCTATTGATCAACCCTGGGCTGATTCAGTTCTCGTTCCTGGGGGAACACAGGCAGATACCGATAGGTGATGGCAATGAGAATAATGCCATAGGCCACAGGCAGAACCGTGGTGGCAACTTCCTGCCAGCTGGGAATATAAAGTGCCCAGGTGTCAAAGGACATCACAGGTACTGCCATGATCTGGAGTACCATGACCCAGCGGTTCAAGCAAACGCCGATAACCCCAAGAACAATGGCAATCAACCGGGTGGTCGGATTTTCCCGGGTGCTCTTGTTGAGCAGCAAAAATCCGGGTAGAACACCACAGATAACAATTTCAGTGACCAAAATCCAATACCCGTAAAATGAATTATTGGTATAAAAATGACTCATTTTAAACCCAAGACTGGGAGCCGTGACCATCGCCCAATAAATGGTATCAATAATTTTGGCAATGATATAGGTGGTGATCATCCAGCCGGATATTTTGGCAAGCAGATGAACCACATTGTCCTTCACCAGTTTTTTCCCGGTAATGACTTCGGTGATCTTGGTAACCATCAGGGTGAAACAGGGGCCAAAAGCTGCCGCAGACCATGTAAACAGAAAAAATGTCCAGGGCCAGATCAGCAATCCTTCCCGAACGGCAAACGGCCGACCATACATAACACCGGCCACACCGCCCAGGGATCCTTGATGAAAAAAGGAAAGAAAGGCGCCGGTTGCCGCAAAAATAGCCATCACCCCATGCATGTTATGGGCAAGGTGATGGAAAAATGGCACCTTGTTGGCCTGTCTGTTTTCCAGGATATTGGGGATAAACTCAATGGTCAATACCGCAAAATAACAGGACAGGCAAAAAGCCACCTCGGTGAGCATGGAGTGAACATTTGCATGCCAGAAAATAAACCAGCCGCGCAGGGGCTGGCCGATATCAATGGCCAGGATCAGAAGCGCTGAACTATAACAGATAAAGCCGATAATCACGGCAAAATTAATGATATTTTTCAGCTCATCCACTTTAAAAATATATTTCAGCAATCCGGTAAAAAACGCCCCGCCCCCAACTGCGATGACGGCAAGATCGGCCCAGATCCACAGGGCAAATCCGTAATAATCATTCATGTTCGTCTGGTTCAGGCCTTTAAACCAGCAGAGAAACATGGCATAGACGCCCCAGAGAGCTACGGCTCCAACAATGCTGATTCCAATGGCAAACTTTGGAAATGAGCACCGGTCAGCGCCTTCAGGTATTAATGCAGAATCCATATTTAATTACTCCTAGCATAGGTTTTGGATATTTTACTCATGGGATGACGATCCATGATGATTCTTAACCTTGTCCCATTCGCCATCAAGATAGTTATCCCCTGCTTTTCTGACCCATTCACGCTCGGACAGGTAGTAGATCTTGGTGTTGGTTCCCAGACGTTCAAGCAGCCTGAAAACTTTTGGGTTTCTTGACTTGTCCACCACATATTTGTTCATGGGATCGGGATGGGGATCGGGCTTGACAATCTGGTGTACCATATGGGAAGGATCATTCAGATCACCGAACACAATGGCACCGGCAGGACAGGCTGTGGTACAGGCAGTCTGGTATTCACTTTCTTCTATACCATCCCGTCCTTCACCATAGGCTTTTTCCCTTGCCAGCTGGTATCGGTGGTAGCAAAAACTGCATTTTTCAACCACACCCCGCATCCGGGGGGATACATTGGGGCTCAGGTAATTTTCCATACCTTCGGGCCATTTGGGATCCCACCAGTTAAAATATCGGGCATGGTAGGGACAGGCCCCCATGCAGTACCGGCATCCAAAACACCTTGTATAAATCTGGCTGACAATGCCTGTGTCATAGCCGTAATCCGTTGCAGTTGCAGGACAGACAGAGACACAGGGAGAATGCCCGTGGCCTCCTTTTCCCGAACAATGCTGGCAGGGTCTGGGCATATAGACAACTTGCGTATCAGGAAAGGATTTACCATTGGTCAGCTTATAAACACGCATCCAGGTGATACTATCCTTTTTTCTGGATTCATCCTCCTTAAACGGAACATTATTTTCCGACATGCACGATACCATGCAGGAACCGCATCCCGTGCATTTGTCCAGATCAATAACCATTCCGAACTTATGTGCTTTTTTATCTTGTATCATCAGAACCTCTTAAGATTTTTTAATTTATGCCTTGGAAATTTTGGCTTTAATACCAAAGGCAGCATCCAGTCCTGAACCCGACTCAATTACCGGGCCTATCAGATCGTTCACATTCACACCTTTGTTTGAAACAAATTTATTGTCAAAGGTATGACCAAGACCTCTTACCATCCCGATGACACCCGGCATGATCCCTTCATTGAAATTGACCTTCACCCTGGCTTCCCCAACAGGGGTCGTCAAGATTGCGTCACCGCAGTCTTTAAGTCCCTTGGCAGTCGCAGGATTGATTTCAACAACAATATCCGTTCCGGTCAATACCCTGTCGGAAACCGTTTTAAGGGCAAAGGGGGAAACCGTCAGAGCCGCCCCAGTCAAGTGCATATTGTCGATGGGGATCAGTGTCAGTTCGAACTCTCCCTGGGCCTGGACAGTAGACGGATTGGTGGCAAGAAAAGTAAAATCAACCTCAGGCACTCCTTCAGGAGCTCCTTCAGAGATCACAACATGACCCTCTTCGGACAGAGAACTCCAGTTGTTTCCGGTCACGCTTTCTAAGCACTCGGCATAGCTCTCCCATCCAAAACTCTCGGCAATGGTTCCTTCCAGGGCAGTGGACAGAAGAATTAAGGCATCACCAGGGTCCTTTGTATCAAAAACAGGCTTGATAACCGGCCGGATCATGCCGATGATATTCTTTGCAAGCCCTGCTTGGGACGGGACATCTTCCATCCGCTCAAGAAAAGTGTTGATCGGCAGAATCACATCGGCTTCCATGGCGGTTTCATCCAAAAAGGAAGAGAAGCTGACCACAAAGGGTATTTTTTTAAATGCTTGTCTGACCCGCTTGGGCGCACTTAAAGAATAACAGGGATTGGCATTGTATACAAAAAGCGCATCAACAACCGGTTTATCGGCGGCATTTACTTTTTCCACAAGGTCATTGACTGAACCAGCCATTTTTTCTTGTCCGGCGCCTGTTTCAGCCACATTGTCCATGACGGCTTCCGGAAATGACAGATAGTCATTTTGGGCCATGATAAAAACACCGCCTGTTTTGTTCAAATTGCCCACAAGGCAGTTCAGGGTATGAACGGCGGCAAATTCTTTTAAATTCTGTCCGCTGTCTCCCCTTCCCTTTCCGGGCACGGCAACGGGCATTTTTGCCTTGGCAAAAAGGCTGGCAATTTTTTCAATCTCACCCGGATTAATACCACAGGTTTGGGCAACCTTGTCCAGGGAATATTCAATTTGAACCATGGCGGCAAATTTTGCAAAACCTGCCTTGAAATTGGCAGCATCAAAAAGATTGTTTTTAATCATCACAGCACAGATACCAAGGGCCAGATCGGCTTCGGTTCCCGGTTTTACAGGTATCCATTTGTCGGCAGTGGCAGCGGTATTGGACAGCCGGGGCTCAACCTGATACAGAACGGCATGCCGCTCTTTTCTGGAAGCATTGGCCTTAAAGCAATTTACCGGGGATCCCCATCCTTCTATGAGCCCTGCGCCAAAGCTTAAAACAAAATCTGAGTTTTCAAGATCAAATCCAAGGGTATTGCCGCTACCATGTAAGGTTTGGGCGGTTAGCTCCAGGTTGGATTCAAGACTTGGCATGGCATACAGATTGGGAGAGCCAAAGGCTGTTAAAAACCGTTTAAAAAGCCCTGGAACAGACCCTTGGGTCTTGTCTGTTATACAGGCAAGTTTTTGGGGGGCATTGCTTTTTCTGATGTCCGCAAGCTTTCCCGCCGTAAAGGATATCGCCTCATCCCAGGAGATTGCTTCGAATATATCACCGTTTTTTCTCAGGGGAGTTCTGACCCTGGACGGGTCATACAGGTATTGAAGTCCGGCAATGCCGTGGAGGCATGCGCCCCCGTCATTGACCGGATATCCATCCAGCCCTTCTATTTTAACAGGCCTTCCGGCTATTTTTCTGACACTGATGCCGCAGTTTCCCGGGCACAGGTTGCAGACCGAACTATCGTAGGATATTTCGCCATCAATTGGAACAGGAGTCCAAGGCCAGTTCTGGGTCCAGATGGAAGAATCATCTGTCAGTTTCAACCCAACCGGGGAAACCACAACACCCGCAACTGCACCAAGGCCCAATCCCAAGAAGCTTCTTCTATCAACTTTCATAAGTTAGTCCTCTATAAAGTTTGAAATTCTTGTGGTGTAGGCCGCTTACTTGTGACACTGGAAACAATAGCCCTGGTGGCCATTTTTTTCTTTGTGACACTCTGCGCAGTCATCCATCTTCATACGATCCCAGGAATGTTTTTTAATTCCCCAGATGTTTTTGCCCCAGATATCACGACTATAGCCGGTAATCCTGTTTTCCTCATATGGTCTTGAGGTGGTAGATTCACCAATGGGGCCATGGCATGATTTGCAATCCATGGGTTTGTCACCCGTAATATGGGCTGCGTGGGAGAAAAAGACACAATCCGGCTGCTTTGAATAAACAAACCAGGGTACCTCTTTTTCCTTGGCCACATATTCTTTGGCAAAGATGGCTTCATCTTCGGTCTCGCCCATGGGCTCGTCCGTATGGCATTCCATACAGGATGCAAGATTGGGCATCCCGGAAAATGTGCCGTCTTCTCTCAAGAAATGACAGGTTTCACAATCACCGGCTTCGGAAGTATGAAGCACGTGATCAAAATTAAAAGGTTGCTCTCTTTTTGAATAAAGCAACTTGGGAAAAAGCAGCCAGCCTGACAAAAAGCATACCAGAAATGCCACAATAAAAAAGATGACACCAAGCCCCAGGCCTTTGTCATCTTTCGGTTCACCACCAGTGCCTTCCCCTGCACCATCCATGGAACCATTTTCAGATTTGTTTTCTATTTTGCTCATGAAAACTCCATCAATGTTAAAATGTTGATGTTACTTCAACCGGTTTTGTCCGGGCCTAGGTCCGGACCTATTCTCTTTGCAGACAGCAGTTCCTTGCACGCCTGCAATAACGTCCAAAATGTCCTAATTTGCGTTATTCTATATAAATATCTTGTTTCCTTGTCAAGGTAAATTAGCCAGAAACCAATGAATCCCGTCCATTATATCTCTACAAAACACAAGGGTGTTCCCCCATATAAAAAGGGTGTCGATGGTCATGTTAAATTGAGCCAAAAATGGTCATTTAAAACTGAGCCACTAGGGAATTGAACAGGGGGGACCGCAGGTGCTCCCCCCTGTTCAACTTCCCGGGTAAATGCCTATATTGTTGGTTTTATCCGGGAT
>VMSR01000046.1 GCA_013792075.1 Desulfobacula sp. | reverse complement strand
TCATGTCTGCGGGTGAGTCATAGCCAAGGATTGATGCAGCAGAATGGTTGACGTTCATAAGGCGCCCGTCCGGAAACGCTTGAAAAATACCCTCCAGGGCATTGTCAAAAATATTCCGATATTTTTTTTCAGCCTGCTCCAATTGCTTTATCTTCTCTTTAATGGCATCCCGCATGTTGACGATGCTCCTGGCCAGCCACCCGACTTCATCATCATGGGCCACAACAATGGATGCCTCCAAATCTCCATTGGCAATCATTCCTGTTGATTTTTCCAGTTTTAACAGGGGATCAAAAATATAACGTCTTGTGAGGACAATGCAGGTGATGGAGATCGCCGCAATAACAATCAAGGTAAAGACAGCAATTCCCAACAGGTTTAAAAGAAACTCTTTGTTTGTTTTTTCACGGGAGATGGCAATGTGAAAATTTCCGATTTTTTTCCCGGCCTTGTGTATCTCCACGGTATTGACCATAAATTGTGAAGACGCCTTAAAAAAAGAAAACGGACTTTGATCAAAGGGTGGACGGCCTTTTTTGGCCAGGGTTTCCTCTTCAAAGGTGATACTGGCATGGACAATGGTCTCATCGGTAAAAATCGCATCAAGAAGATCCGCCATGGACTCATAATCCACCTGCCACACAGCTGAAGGCAGGCTTGTTTCCGCCAGTTTGGATGTCCTTAAAAGTTTCTGGCCCAGACGGGTTTCAATTTTTGTATTGTTGTGGACCACTGCAATGATGGAAAAAACAAGAATCACCAGGCTCACAACACCTGTCAGGGCAATACTGAACCGGCGGCTAAGACCGTGTTTTATGATGGATCTATCCATTTCCACTTTGTATTTATGGTCTCCAGCTTACCATTGTCCATGATTTTTTTCTTACCCGCATCAAAATCAGACACAATCCTCACGGCAGGCCCATGATTTTTTTTTCCCATCAAATAGTCTGCCACATGGTCAATGGGGGGGCTTTTTTTATATTTATCGATGATACCCTCTGTTTTCAGCTTGCAATCAAAGGCATTCTCATAACCGACCACACCAAAAACATTTTTCCGGTCAAGCATTTTGAATCCCTGGAGTATGGTGTCGGTGGAATCCTTAATGATACCCTGGTCAGCCTCCCATTTTTTCCCGTAGGCCCAGCCGCGCACCTGGCTGATGCGGCACCCCTGGAGGGAGGCCAGGCCCTTTTGCATGTCTACATCACTATTGGCTGACACATAAACCACAATATTGGTCTCATCCACCACTGCGTTGGAATACAAAAAAATCTCTTCTCTTTTTCTGGTTTTAATGGCAGGAAAGATAACATCTGCCGTTCCCTTCTGGACATAGCCCATTCCCCGGGTCCAGGGGGTGATCATCAAGAAGATGGTATATCCCATCTCATGAAAGCTTTCCCGGACCACATCCCAGCTATATCCCTGGAGCTGGGAAGAATCCGATCCAGGGGGGATGGTCTCCTGGAGATGATCAATTGCATTTTTCTTTTTGAAGCAATAGGGTGCAAAATCCACCAAGGTCGTAATCGTAACGGTTTTTTCTTGACCAGCGGCAAAACAGCTGACTGTCCACAGGAAAACCATGGCAATGCATGTGAGTTTAATTTTCATATTTCCTCCCATGGGTAAAACCAAAAAACACAGGTTGTGGTTGATCTATTTTCAATTATTTAGTTCATGGCTGACTGCTTTGTGGGGTCTGGAATTGCCACGATCAGAATTCAATTGTCCGCCATCTGAATACTTTTTTGTTCCTGTAAATCACGGAAGATGAATTTTTTTACCAACCCGAACCAAAAAAATCAACAAAAACCGATATTTATTTTAATTGATTTTTTATTCCCAGATTGATAGAGGATTATCTAACCCCACTCATAAATAATAAGGAGGAAACATGGCCTCTGAAAAAATCCTTATTACACCTGATCCAGATCTTGCCGAGGAGGCTGCCTGGTACCGGGAACAACTTGAAAAACATCTCACCAACGGGCGTACTGCATTGGACAACAAGGATACCTCCACCCTGGAAACCATAGGGCACCGCATCAAGGGCAGTGCCGAAAGTTTTGGTTTTGATGGTGCCGGAGACATTGGTAAAGCCCTTGAAACCGCAGCAAAGGCAAATGACTATCATGGAATGGAAAAGACGCTGTCTTCATTGGCAGTCTATCTGAATCGCATCGTAATTACCTAACCGGGAGCGACAAACCATGGGGTATAGGGAGCTTTCATGAAGCGAAAAAAGCTGGGTGAAATACTGGTGCAGAAAAATATAATTACACCTGAACAGCTCAATTCCGCACTAGATAAAGTCACACAAACGAAAAAACGGCTGGGTGAAATCCTCATCCAAATGAACCTGATACAAGACAGCGAAATCTGTAAAATCCTGGCAAACCAGCTCAAAATTCCCTATGCAGGACTGCGCTTAAGAAAGATCAGCCCCAAAGTACTCAACCTCATCCCCCCTGCCTTTTGTTACCAGAAACGATCCGTCCCCCTCGGATTTAAGGGAAAAACCCTGATGGTGGCCATGGGGGATCCAACAGAATATGAAATTTTAAAGGATATCTCTTTTATCACTGGGCTTAAGGTAAAACCAATGATAGAAGAAGAAAATATCATCATTGATTTTCTCCTCAGGCATCACTCCCCGCCCCTGGAAGACCAGGCCCCCTTTCACCTGGGGACTGATACCACGGCAGACATGATCCATATGGTGGAGCAGATCAATGATCAGGACGACATCAGTTTTATCAACCTTGAGAGAGCAGCCCAGGGCGGGGTTATCCGTGAGCTTACCAACGGCATCATCGCCAATGCCATCAAGCTGAGCGCCAGTGATATTCATATCGAACCCCAGGAAAATGACGTTATTGTCCGGTTCAGGGTGGATGGAATCATGCAGGATGTCATGACGTTTACGAAGACAGCACACCCCTCAGCTGTCTCCAGAATCAAGATTATGGCCAGCCTGGATATCACCGAGAGACGGACACCCCAGGATGGACGGGCCAGAATCCGGGTGATGGAGAAAGCCTATGATTTAAGAATATCCTCCTTACCCACCTATTATGGTGAAAAAATCGCCATCCGCCTGTTGGAAGCGAGACTGACCCTCCCCCTTGAAAAACTGGGAATGGTTGAAAAGGATATAGAACAGTTTAAATCCATACTCAAACGCCCCCAGGGTATTGTGCTCATTACCGGCCCCACAGGAAGCGGAAAGACAACCACCCTTTATTCAGCCCTTGGGTATGTTTATTCCCCCAAAATTAATATTGTCACCATCGAAGATCCTGTGGAATATTCCCTGCCCGGCATCAACCAGGTGCCGGTGAACAAGGCCACTGGAATGACCTTTGCCAAGGGGTTGAGATCCCTGCTGCGCCAGGACCCTGATGTGGTCATGGTGGGTGAAATCCGGGACGAGGAAACCGCATCCATTGCCTTCCAGGCGGCCCAGACAGGACACCTGGTCCTCAGTACCCTCCATACCAATGATGCAGTGTCCACCCTGCTCCGGCTCAAAAACATGGGCATAGATCCCTTTTGGATATCCTCTTCTCTTATCTGTGTCATTGGCCAGAGGCTGGTCCGGCGTATCCATCAACCCTGCATCCAGAATGACACGGTGTCTGACAAAATCCGGGCGCGGTTTCCCAAAACAGCTCCAGGGGTGTTGAAACGTGGCAAAGGTTGCGGCGGATGCCAAGCAACAGGATATCAGGGCAGGGTAGGCATTTATGAGATGTTTATCCCGGACCAGGAATTGGAAAAAGTAATTGTGGCCAATACCAGCACATCCAGAATCAGAGAGTATGCTGAAAAATCCGGCATGGTCTCCATGTGCATGGACGGATTCAGAAAAGTTCTGGAAGGAAAAACCACCCTGGAAGAAATAATGCGGGCAGCCCCCCCGCCCGAGAAAACAGAAAATAAAGAAGCACCTGGTGACGCACCTAAGGATAAAATTTTACCACCACCGGAGACAAGAGAGAACAAGGTAACAAAAAAGTCCCCCCTGTTAAGTCACAAGGACATCATTCTTGTGATTGATGATGATGAGGCCATTCTCAGATATGTGGACAAAATCCTGACCAAGGAATTCTATTCAGTGGTGACTTCAAGCAATGGAAAAGAAGGGCTTGATAAAATCTTCTCAAATCCGCCGGACCTGATTCTGGTTGATTATAAAATGCCGGGCATAAATGGAATTGATTTCATCGAAAAATTAAGGGGCCACTCCAGGATGGCAAAAATTCCTGTGATCATGCTCACGGCTGTTGATGCGGAAAAAACAGAAGTCCAGGCCCTGAATATGGGGGCAGACGACTGGATCAGCAAGCCCATTCAAAAGCAAAGACTTCTGGCGCGAATCAAACGGCTGTTGAAAAAATAAAGAAAAGACACTATTGAAATAAGGCACTTACGCTTTCGCCGGTGTGTATCCTCAAAATTGCCTGGGAAAACAAAGACCCCATTGAAAGAACCTTTAATTTCGGAAACTGCTTTTCTTTGGGAATATGCACTGTATTTGAAACAACTATTTCTGTAATGGGAGATGTCTTCAAATTTTTCACGGCATTGCCGCACAGGACCGGGTGGGTGGCCCCCACATAAATTTTCCGGACCCCTGCCCTTTCAAGTGTTTGAATAGTGGCGACAAGGGTGCTGCCAGTGGAAATCTCATCATCAAATACAATGACATTCTTGCCTTCTACATTTCCGACCACAAGTCCCTGTTTAACATCCGAATCACTGATACGCCGTTTGTCGATAATGGCCATGGATATTTTTAAGCGTTCGGCAAACTTGCCCGCTCTTTTGGCCCCTCCTGCATCGGTGGCCACAACCACCGCCCGGGATAGATCCAGGCTGCCGGCAAAATAATCACAGATGGTCGGAACAGCCGTAAGATGATCCACAGGCAGACTGAAGAAGCCATGAACCGAATCCGCGTGCAGGTCCATGGTCAGTACCCGGTCAGCGCCGGCAGTTTTCAACAGATCGGCAACCAGTCGTCCGGCAATGGATATCCTGGGGGCATCTTTTTTGTCTGACCTGGCATAGGAATAATACGGAATCACTGCTGTGATCCGTCTGGCAGATGCACTGCGAAGGGCGTCCAGGGTTAGCAGAAGTGACATGATATGGTCGCTGACAGGATGGGTGAAGGATTGAACCACAAACACATCCTTTTCCCTGACACTTTCTTGAATCTGGACAAAAAGGTTATCATTTGAAAACCTGGATATCTCTATCTGGCTTAAGGGGATTCCGATGTTATCACAGATTTCCTTGGCAAGAGCGGTGTTAGAGCCGCTTGAGAATACTTTTAAGGTATCATTCATGTGAAAGCCCTCTCTATCGATTTTATCATGGACCGGTCAGCGACATATACGCTTGATGTTTACCAACAGCGCAACCCTAAAGCAAGCGTATATTGCACTTTTTTATCCAAGGATATCACTTGGATAAAATGCTTAAAACCCGCTTTCCCGAATAAAAACCGCCTGGATGCGGCGCCATAAAATGGAGACCAGACTATGGGATTTTCCTTTCACCCGGACCATGCCGCGCACCGTATGGCCCGGCTCTTCCATTTTCTAGACCGGCGCAAAAACAACACGGTAAACTGTTTCTCTGACCTCCCCTAGGGTTTTGCCGTCAGAGGGGGAGACGGGAATTTTTCCTTTGTAAATTGAGGTGAGGTCGGGTTCGTTCACAGTCCGGGTGCTGGCCGAGTCAATATCCACAACCCTGCCAGCCGATGCCGTTCATTGATCCAGAGTTGATTTTTTTGTGTCCTGTATCCCTGCAACCGGATATGGGCGGATACAAACACTTCGGCATCAAAGATTGATCCGTCCTTTCGCCCGAACTGCCATACCCTGAAATACCCGGACTGTTCTTGGATTTCTCTCAGGGCCGAGTTGATATGAGGACGTTCGGTTTCAGCGACAATGTCTGAAGCATGCAGTCCGATCATTTCTTCCCGGGCATAACCGGGCATTTTCAACCTTTTTCCGTTCATTGATGTCAATGTGCGCACCGATCATCCGTGCAGGCTGTTCCATAACTCCGGCAGACCGATGCTGCTCATGAAAAACTGGCGGTTTGCATCAACCAGGGATACCAGTGCCACCGGCGCTTTTGTGAATCGTGAGGCCAGGCGGTTAAACGTCTGCATGCCTATCGTATTTTTTTCATATAATTTACTTTTGCATAAGTTCTGCAAATTTTTCAAGTTTACCTTTTTCCTGTAATACCGTCATTCCCATCTCCTGTAATGACTTTAGAACTTCCGGAGGGTTTTCCCGTCTAACAAGACTTAGCGCTTCTTCAGGGCAGCCCGAAACGCAGAGGCCACAACCGATACAATTTTCAGGATCAACATCAAATATATCTCCGGGGAAGGATACGGCTTCCATGGGACATCTTTCATCGGCACAGATCCCGCAGAAAGAACATAGCGCCTGATCCCATGTTGGAATCCAGGCAGAGGTAGCAAACGCATGGGGATGTTTTAGTTCGGTTTTTCCTCTTAAAATTGTACAACAGCAGGGGCAGCAATTACATATTACAGATGCCTTATCCTCAGAGTTATTACTGGTATGAACAAGGCCCGCAGCTTCAGCTCTATCCAGAACCGCTATCGCCTCATTTTTGTCGATCTCTTTTGCATACCCTTGGGATACAAGAAATTTGCCCGGAGCTCCGAAAATAAGACATACATCTTTTGGGGCTTCACATTTTTTTACACTTACCCTACATGCACATTGTGCAAGTGAAATATAATCAGAAGTTTGAATTAGTTGAACCACCTCTTCATATGGATGGGCAATGGATTGGGCTGTTAAGGATTTCTCAACCGGCACAACTCTCATTTGCGGAGTTGGAGAACCTGCAAAACTTTCACCCAGGGCATCATTATGATAGGCGCTCCACAGTTTTCCCAGTTTGTCATGCATGGGCGTGCCGCCACCCTTCATAAATGGAAACTCAAATAAACCCGGGATTGTAGGAACAAGACCGTAATATTTTTTGCCATCCCTCTCGTTGAAGAATATAATTACCTTTTTGGCCATCCCTTCAAGAACACGAGCAGCTTTGTCAGGATCTATCCTTGCTGACTCAGCAATTTTTTCAACAGCCTTTGGTGAAAAATTCATGTGTATAGCCAATCCAGCTTCGTCATTGGTAAACAGGGTTCTCAAAATTTCATCAAAATGTGGTGAAGCTGGGGCACTCGCCGGGTGAATATCCAGTATTTCCTGTAACTGCTGGTAAACGCTCATAACGAATCCTTGAAGTTCGAATTTTTATACTTGATAAATGTTTATAGCAAAACCAAGGTCAGGTCAATCCTAGTTACACCACCACTTTTTCAGGCACTCGTTAATAAATAGATCGCCAATTTCAAAAGGCCTTAAAATTTGTGCATGCTTTGTGGAACGCAGATTGGCGCAGCCACCGTACCCTTTGAACAACACCGGTGAAATCCGGTTCATGTTCGTTGTTGCAATCCATATTCAAGTCATAAAGTGTCGTTTCCAGGATCAAAAACGTAACCCTATGCTGTCTTTGAGGCATTTATTAAGTTTTTATTCAATATTTTCAGCCTTTTATATTGGTCAGGCAAGAAACCACAGCTTTCAAAAAAACAGATCAGTTTTATGCGATTTTTGGCCGTCTTATCATAAAAAAAATCTATATTTTGTTTAAACTATTTAAGGTCAATAATCAAGATCAGGACCCCTTTCCACGGATAGCAGGCATCGAATTTGTGTTATTTCCACATGGTTCCACAGCGCAGATGGATACGCGCCTTCAATTTCAGACGTGTTCAAGGCGTCATTGCAGATTATTTAAATTCTTAATTCATCTTGATCTTTTTTGGAAAGATGCCGCATTACCCCAAGAGATTTGCATTTATTTAGTTTGACCGGGTTCCCCTGAGTATAATAATTTTCGCAACGCTGTTCTCCTTCTGTCTCAGCCTGATCAGGCTTTTTGCCATTTATTCTGGCATTAATATAATAATCGCAGCGTCTTTTGAATGCGTTGGGATTTCCGGAACACACACAACTGGAAATGTTTATGGCTATACGCAAGGTTGCCCCGACCATTGTCGGCGCAAAAATGAGGCCAATTGCAAGGATGATCAAAATTGATTTTTTCATAGTACCTCCTTAAGCGTTTTGATTAAGTTCATACCATTGTCTTGCTGATCGGGTTCACGAGCCGAGCAAGCAAACGCAGTTTGATTGTGCGGTTCACGGTGTCCGGTCCAGCTTCTTGTTTGGTGAAAAAGTTGTTGCCCCCGGGGTGGTCTGGAGATTGGCGAGCTTGGTCATGCCTGGGATGGCTGCAAAAGGATCTCCTTGGTCCAACACCCAGGCCAAAGCAACCTGCGCCGCCACCAGGTTGAGGTTAGACTCGATATTTCCCGGCTGAAACAGAGGCTGCATCCGGGCCCTTAAACATAGGCTTGACCTGGCTAGTCTCTTTGAGACTGGGGTTCTCCCGTCTGTATTGCACCGCCCATGATTCCGGAAGCCTGGTCAGAGACACACTTTCCGAACTCACCCGCAGCGCTGAAAACGATCTGTAAGGAATCCCGGTCAATGACCTTCAGCCCACTGGGGTCGATATCAACCCGCCAGTTGGTGCCGGAAAGGCTAACCGAGGCATTGATCTTGGAACTATAGCAGCAATTCTGAATGGCTTTTGTCGGCCCGCCATTAATTTGGCTGATCCCCTGGCCTTTTGCATTGCTGAAGGTAGCATCCGCATTAATGGCCATGGCCTGCCGTACACACACTTTGCCGTTGCTGTTTCTTAAATGAATCCACTGAATACAGCCGCTGTTATTGACAATGGTGATGGACTGGGCATAGGCTGATGCCATAATGCACATTCCTGCCAGAATCCCTGCCAATACCGTCATGAATTTTTTGGTCTTTTTTTTCATTGTACGTTTCTCCTGGTCATTGAATTAATGATTTTCCCGGGATTGCCCTGAATCGCTACAGGATCCCAGGGCATTGACAGCCTTCATGAATGGTTGGAACCATATCCAAAGCCACCAAAGCAGCTGCACCGGGTCTTGCTCGGTCTGAAACTCAATCTTGGATAAGCAAAAGCCATACCACTACCTGTATTTCATGTAAACCAGGAATAAAAAATCTGGGCCTGTTTTTATGCACGGCCTGGCAAAGGGCTCCTATTGGGTAAAGACCGGCGCCATCTTGGGGCGCCACGGCCAAGCATCTGTCTGTGATTGGTTTCTTTTTTCCTATACCGCCAACAAAATACCCGTTTTTCGGATGTCAGACAATTTCATTGGCGCAGAGACCCTGTTTTCCTTGTTAACGCCGCAAATAATCGATTTTATCCACTTCATTTCTCTTGTTTAAAATTTTATAAAAATCGCATAACTTATTAAGAATATGTTCCTTAATTTCTTTTTGTTTGATAAAAAATTCTGTTTAAGAGAGATGTTCCTTAAAAAATAAAACAGTACGTTGCCAAGCAATTTTTGCCTGTGCTTCGTTGTAGCGCGGCGTTGAGTTGTTATGAAAGCCGTGCCGGGTGCCTTCATATGTATACATGGCGAAATTCTTATTATTTGCTTTCAACGCTTCCCGATAACCTTCCTGAGAAGCATTCACCCTTGGATCATCTTCGGCATAATTTATCATTAGAGGCGTTTGGATTTTGGATACATTTTCAAGGGGTGGTGCTACACCATAAAATGGAACCCCGGCATTCAAATCTGCACCCATAGTGACAGCAAGCTGATTGACAACACCTCCGCCATAGCAGAAGCCAGTTGCACCCAATTTCCCATTGGATTCTTCATGATTCTTTAAAAACTTGGCACTGTTCAGCATATCCGTTAAAAGTTTTTCTTTGTCCAGGGATTTTTGCATAACCTTGCCATCATCATCGTTACCGGGATAGCCACCAATCGGCGCTAATCCGTCCGGTGCAAGCGATAGAAAGCCCTCCACTGCAAATCTGCGGCCCACATCTTCTATATATGGATTTAAACCTCTATTTTCATGGATAACCAAGACAGCAGGAAAAGGACCTTTTCCTGCAGGCTTCACCAAATAGCCACGCATCTTACCCGAGGAACCTCCCGGAGAGTCATAGTCAACGTATCTGGGTTTAATACGTTCATCAGTAAAAGAGATGGTTTGAGCCTGTGTATAGCTTGGTAACAGGGCTTCAGCCATCACAAGTGCTGAACCTCCTGCAACAACAAGCCCCGAAGCGGTTTTGAAGAAATCTCGCCGGGTCATCTGAGTGTGACAGTATTCATCGTATAAATCATAGACCTTGGGATCAATCGATTCTTTTGTCATAACGTTGCTTCCTCCTGTTAAGATCAGTTTTTAAATATGCCCCAAAACATGTCTGTTTTATTTCGTTGATGCTGATTTTGCTATGTCAGCCAGCACCTCTCCTATTTTTGATATGAGATCTTCGCAACGCTGAAAATCAACCGCGCGGCTGTTTGCGTCGGCTGATTTTGCCGGGTTCGATAAGTTTATATCGGCAACCCTGGAATGATCCGTCCTTTTATCTTTTTCTTATAATCCAGGTAATTCGTTCCAAGGGCATGCTCCAAACTTTCCTCCTCGATTATGGTTAAAAATAAAAATCCTGCCCACCATATTGGGACCAGTGCAACCCCGATTACTGATCCATG
>VMSR01000071.1 GCA_013792075.1 Desulfobacula sp. | reverse complement strand
TTTAAGGAAGATCTGGGACCTTTCACCCTGCTTGAGAAAAAAACCATGGCCATTATCGGGATCTCTTTTTTGCTCTGGATGACCAAAGGGATGCACGGCATTGATTATTCCGTCACCGGTGTCCTGGGGATCGCTGGTCTGGTATTGTTTAAAGTATTAAGCTGGAAAGATATCAATGACAACCTGGAATGGGGGACGGCCGTGTTCATTTTTGGCGGCGGGCTTGCCCTGGGGCTTGCCATGGACTCTTCCGGCTCTGCTGCCTATTTTGCCAAGCTCTTCTTTCCCCTTATCCAGGGAAAAGGCTGGCTCGTCCTTTTTGTGGGGGTGGGTGTTTTCGGGGCCCTGGTCACCAATGCCATGGCCAATGTGGCTGCGGCTGCCCTGATTCTGCCCATTGTCATTCCCATGGCACAGCTGGAAGGGGTCAATCCTACCATTCTGGCCCTGTGCCTGGGCATGGCCACCTCCTTTGCCATGCTCCTTGTGATCGGCTGCCCGCCCAATGCCATTGCCTATAGTTACCGGTACTTTAAATCATCTGACCTGACAAAAGTGGGCGCCATTGCAACCCCGCTTCTGCTGACGCTTTTGGTTCTGGTGGCAGCCACCTGGTGGAAGATCCTGGGGCTGGTTTAAAAGAAAATCCCTGAAAAAAGGGTTATAATTGGAAAAAGGATAATAAAAGGCGTAAATATAGATTATCCATTATATAAATCAAGGAGCAAGCCATGATAAAAATACCGGCCAAAGTTCTCATTGTTGATGATGAACAAGACTTTGTTGAAATGTTTTCCCTGCGGCTGACAGCTCAGGGAGAAAAAATATTTACGGCCTTCAGTGGCCGGGAGGCCCTCACGGTTCTGGAAAGTACGCCTATTGACGTGGTCATCCTGGACATTCGGATGCCCGGCATGGACGGGATTGACGTGTTAAAAGAGATTAAAAAGCACCATCCCATTATCGAGGTGATTCTGCTCACCGGCCATGGCTCCACGGAAACTGCGGTGGAAGGCATGAAACTGGGGGCGTTTGATTATTTGATGAAGCCTGCGGATTTTGAAGATATTAAAATCAAGCTGGAGAACGCCTGGAAGCGCAAGGAGGAACAGGAAGAGCGGATCCGGAAGGCAGAAGTCAGGCTTTTATTAAGAAGAAGCGGAGACATATGAGATGAAAACAATTCTGGTAAAAGAGGTAATGGTTCCTCTGAAGGATTATGCAACCGTATATGAGGATGCAACCCTTGGAGATGCAATGGATGCCCTGGAAAATGCCCAGGCCCAGTTTGACAAAAACAGATACCACCACCGAGCCATTCTGGTGTGCCAGCGAGGGACAAATAAGGTCCTTGGCAAGATCAGCCAGATGGATGTGATCAGGTCTTTGGAGCCCAACTACAGTCTTTTGGGAGAAACAAAACCCAGCGCCCCCATGGTATTCAGCCCCAAATTCCTGCTATCCATTATGGACCAGTATGGACTGTGGCTGGAACCCTTGAAAGATATTTGCCGCAAGGCTGAGAAGCAAAAAGCAGTCGATGTGATGTACCAACTGACCCCAGGGGAATATGTAAAGGAAGATTCCGGGTTGAACGAGGCGGTCCACCAGTTGATCATGGGACACCATCAATCCCTTCTGGTCAGCCGGGGCTAAGAGATTGTGGGCATTTTGAGACTCACCGATGTTTTTGCCAAACTCTGTGCCGCCCGAAAAGAGTGCTGAACACCCACCTGATTTGATTTGTAACCGCCCAGGCCTTTGATTCATTGATAATAAAAAGGCCTGGGTTGTTACCCTGAAAGGACCGGCAGATTGTCGGAAACCTCCAGAATTTTATCTTTCTCAATAAGAACATGCCCTGTAAAACGCTTTTTTCCGGTGCCGTCAACAACACAGCCATTTTAACAAACTTGGCAGCAAAGGGGGAGTCGCTTCAGGGCCAACGCATGTAATTTATAGAGGTATAGTTGTCCATGATACCTGCAACCCGGCCAGGGCCGGGCAAGGGGGATTCCATTAACTCTTTGGTCCTCGTCCTTGAGGACCAAAGAAGCGGACCTGGCCGCGGCCTTTGTCGTCCTGACGCCACGTCCAGGTACGCCATTCCACCCCCT
>VMSR01000019.1 GCA_013792075.1 Desulfobacula sp. | reverse complement strand
GTATCTGGCATCATTATATAGCGAAAGATTGGGGACCCGCATTGTTTTCTCCTGTTATATGGTATTGATCAGGGTTTGCATCATTTCATCGGCAACCGAAAGAAGCTTGGACGCTGCCGAATATGCATTCTGATACTCCATGAGTTTGATCATTTCCTCATCAAGGGAAACTGCTGATATGGCATTGCGCTGTTCTGTAAGGTTATTGACCATAATATCGGCAAACTCCCTTGAAGTCTTGATGCCTTTGGAAATAATTCCGATGGAACCTGTCATGGTATTGAAATACCCGTTCAGAGTCGTTTTGGTCAAACTGGATTTTGCATCAGCATTCCGGTCATAGGTCCATCGTTTCATTGTAATATCCTGATACTGCACATCCCCCAGGGCCAGAGCATTGGTATTATCCCCCTGGCTTATCTTTCCGGTTTTATTGTCAATTTTTGCCGCTGCAATATACTTGGTGTCAGCGAGCAGGTCATTGATCTGAATGGTCGACGCATCAAGACCCTGGAAAAAATTATTCATACCTGCGGCTGCAAGAAGGCCGGAGGAAGCGCCCGAGTCGTCTGAAAAAGCAAAACGGATGTCATCTTGATCCCGCTTCTCAAGATCAAGCTGGACAAACCCCTGACCGGATATTTTCTGGGTAAACTTAAGTTTCATATCCGCCAGGCCATCCCCGTTAAAGTCAATGCCGAATCCGTCATCATCTCCCCCTTGGGGCATAAAAGCGGCCAGGCCGCCCGTGGGGTCATTCACAAGCCCCCATCTGCCGGTGGAAGAACGGACAAACTGAAGATCATTGGCTCTGAAATCAAGGGCGCCCCAGTCGGTTACCGTAATGGCCACGTTCTGCTCATTAAACCCGTTGCTGCCGGAATATTCAATATTGGTAAGTGCATGATAGGCGTCCGAGGCTTCAAATTTGAGCCGGTTATCACTGGTGGTGGATGCACTCATTCCCTCTGCCTGTCGATTAAACTGGTCTGCAAAAGAATCAATGGTCCAATGCCAGTCCGAAGAAAGTTCACCGGTTGCATTTCCCTTCCCATTTGTGGAGACAGGGATTCCAGACCCATCGGTGGTGATGGTGAAGACATCATTTTTAAAAAGTGTTCCGTCATAAAAATTTAAGGTCATGCCGTCCACTTTCACTTCAAAGGCAGCACCAAGGGCAAGGGGGGGGGTCGATCCTTCAAGTTTTATGATGCCCGAAGCTGTATCTGTCTTCCATTCAATGACAATGGGGTCTTCCTCTTTGGTCAATCCCCCCACTTTGCCTCCGGACTTAACCGTGAACTGATAGGTTTCATTTTGATTGTTGGCCGAACCGTATATCGTAAAATCCAATGGATCCGGTGCCCCGTTTTCATCTGTATTGATAATCAGGGTATTTCCTGCCACAAGGCTTCCTTTTGCAATTTCAAAGGAAAGGGTGGTGACACCTGATTCAACAATGGAGATCCGGCCCTCCTCTTCAATGGTTATAAATCCGTCCTGACCGGTAAAAAGCCCGTTGGCATCATATTTTTCCCATTTTATGATGCCCTCGTCCGAATAAAGGGAGGCGGTTGCAAAATTTCGATGGGTATTTCCAGACTCCAAAAGGTCATTTTCAGGAGCACTTGTACCGCTGCCGGTTCCGGTTTTTACTACCAGGGCAGCATCTGCACCAACACCTGTCTCCGTAAAATTAGTAATCTTAATGGGATCATCAAGGGAAGCATTCTTCAGGATGGAAACCAAAGTACCGTTTTGAATAATCTCATAATCCGGTCCCAAGGCGCCCAGGGCACCAAAAAGGCTGTTGGCAAAATCAAGGTCAGAGGTGAAGCCTGGCACAACCCCAAAAGAGATGGCCGGCACAATATCATCCACCGTAAAAGAGATGGTTTCACCCGGGCTAAAATTTCTAAACCCGTTTTCCCCTCCCAGGGTCATGATGGAACTGCCGGGCTTTGCCCAGTTTCCGTTAAACAATCCCCCGGCACCGGCTATATTTGAATAGACCGTCATGCCCGGATTCGTAAGGATCGTGATCGTACCGGTGATGACCCCGGCAGACACGCCGCCGGCACTTGCTTCCCCTATGGTTGCCAGTGTACCATTCCCTGTAAATCCAATGATATCGGTATTTAGGGTATTCGCACTATAGGTATCTATATTAGCTACCCCATCAAAGGGAAAAGCATTTGTCGCCGGAAACGGAAGTGTCCCGTCAAGGGAGGTGATATTAAAACTGGCATCCAGTCCTGTGTCATTGCCCCCGTCCCGGACGGTAAGATCCGACCCGTCCGTGGTTCTCAATAATATGGCGTTGGTTGAAGGGTCCTTTTCCACTGTGAAGGGTTCGTCTTTAAGGGCCAACCGCAATGCATCGTAAAAAACCGTTGCCATCTGGGCCTGATCACCGGTGTTGATCCCGGCGGGCAATGCAACCGAAATATCGGTTGTGGTTGCACCCGATGTCCCGAAACCACTGGACGCAACGGTAAAAGTAACCGTATCACTGGCATTAAAATTTGAAAACGTGCCGATCCTCACCCCGGAATTGTCAAGAACTTCAAAGTCCTGGATTCCCAGGGTACGGCCGGAACTGCTTGTCATGCTTAACCCGTTTGTGTATAGATCCTGGTCCCCATAAATGGTGTTAATGCTTTCCGCAGCGCCCCTTATGGCATCTTCAAATTGTTCTGCCAGGGTTCCCTGGCTTGGGTCCACGGTAAAACGCTGCTGATGAACAACCCCATCCACATAAAGGGAAAATTGCACCTCATCCCCGTTTTCGGCGTCGGCAATACCTGCCACATCAAACCCGGCAGAAACTGCTGACGCATAGGCCTGTACCCCTTCAACGGCCGAGAGTTCCGCTGCGATGGAGGCGGCCGATCTTTTGGCATCCCCGCCTGTGTCTTTGATTTTAATCACTTCGGTCCCCGAAGGGCCTTTGTCTATTGTGATGTTCTGTTCCGCCAGGGTTAAATTCAGGGCCGCCGCCACATCCGTGGTGGAAGATGCCACCTGGGCCAGGGCGATCCCGTCTGTCTGGATAACGGCTTTGTCGCCGAGGCTGGCATCATCAACAACCGTAAGTTGATAGCGGTACTGGTCAGATCCCGGGGCAGAGCCCTTCCAGTTGGAAATTTTGGCTTCGGATATATTCATATCCACCTGGGTCTTCGTATATTGGGTGTCTGCTGTGGTATGATCTTCCATCCACATCATAAATGCCTGGGTATAATCAATTTTATCCCCAAAGGCATAGCTGGAAAAGCGGCCGCTTTGATCTGTGGCATAATCACCGGTAATAGACCCCGTAAAATATTCCAGTCCGCTCCCCTGGGTGTGCTGGTAGTTCATGGCCCAGATCATCTCTTTTGCCAGGACATCTATCTCACTTAACACCTTGGGAAGAATTTCATCCCTTACCTCAAGCCAACCGGCAAGCTTTCCCCCTGAAATGTTTTTGGTGATATCAATAGCAGACCCATAGGAACCCTCCCACATGATCTGTTTGTTTTTCTCGAAAAGCGTATAAAAATCGACCCCGTTTACAAGGGGAGAACCATTGGCCACATTCACAATCACGGCGCCGTTGGTCTGCTCAAAGGTATCAATATCAATCAGCTTGCCAAGATTATCCAAAAGCGCATTTCTCTGGTCCCTTAAATCATTTGCGGTCTTATTGGCTTCAAGGCCGGTTATCTGGACATTCAAATCGGCTATCTGGCTGGCATAGGAATTGATCAGTTTCAGGGCAGCACCCATCTCCTGGTTTAGATCTGTTTTCATGTTGGCAATGTCCAAACTGGCTTTATTAAAACGGTTTGCCAGACTGACACCCTGCTCATACACTGTAACCCTTTCAGACGACCCCAAAGGGTTATTGGAAAGATCATACCAGGAATTCCAGAAATCTGTCAGAATACTGCCAACACTTGAACTGGAATCAACATCAAAGTATCCTTCAAGAATATTCATATAGGCTTCAGCCTCTTGATAGGCTGACTGGGTGGAAATTTCATCGGTAATTCTGTTTTCAAGAAGGCTGTTAACATTCTGCTCAATCTGGGAGGTATTGACACCGGTTCCAAAAAGGTAACCCCCATAAAGGATGGAATTCATGTTGGCCTGATCGGCCTTCTGTAAACTATAATTTGGATTGTTTACATTCGCAATATTATTCCCGGTTACAGCCAGTCCGTATTGCTGTGCCATTATTGCCGTCTTGGATATGCTGAGAACCGAACCCAAACCAGACATGTTTAGACCTCCACTCTTATGAGTGTTTTCCGGGGATTTTGTGTTAAGACCTTGCCGACCTTGTTGTATTCTTCTTTTTTTTCAGCGCCTGTAATCGTTGCGAAAATACCATTGATGACCGACAGATATTCATTGGTATATCGTTTGTTCTCTAATGAGAGAGCTGTCAACTCTTCTTTAGCGATTTCCAATTGTATCTTAATTTTTTTAAAATCTGATTTTATTTTTGCACAAACCGGCAGGCAATTTATTATTTGAGACAGACTGAAGGCTTCTTTTTCCATATTCAGGGGGATTTGTTTTTCTTCAAAAAGAGAAACAATCCTGCCTCTTATCTGCACTATTTCCAAGGTCAGCTGTTTTTTTCTATCCACCCTTTTCCACAGGGAATCAACATTCATCTCCACAATATCTTTTTTTTCCTGTTCAACAATTTTTTTCAGCTCTTTATATAATAAAAGCTTTTCCTGAAGCATATTTTCTATTTCACAGGCAAATTTTTCCATGTTGACTCTCCTTTAAAATTTATCGGTATCTACCGACATTTTTTTGAGCTCAAAAAGGAGCACCCGCTTAAAATAGGGGAATTTTTTTCCCCTATCCCCGATTTTATGCACTTTTATTGCGCTCTCTTCATACAAAAGCAACATGCATGCCATAAACCTAAGCTTTGGAAATCAATAAAAAACGGAAGCGAAAATGAAGCTGTCAGGGGATGGGGTTAAAGGGAATCTTTTAGCTGCTGATATAAAAAATCCTTGATACCAAGGGATTTCTGAGTTTTTGACAAATTTTCAGCAAGGTTCTGGTCCTGCATGGATTTATATATGTTGGTGGCATTGGATTCTTTGAACAGGGCGTCGCCGGGCAGTGTCCTGCGCATGGATTGGATCATTTCCTTTATAAAAATGGCTTCAAATCCGGCACAGGCATCTTTAAGTGCTTTGTCCTTTTCAGGATCAGCCACCTTGCCTTTGATTTTATCAAGTCCTGCAAATGAGGGGTTTTGACGAATTAAATCTATTCTGTCTGTCATGGGATCTCCTTGCCTGATGATACAATGATCTGGTTATAAAATTTCCAGTTCTGCCTGGAGTGCACCGGCCGCCTTTATTCCCTGGAGGATGCTGATCAGATCCCGGGGGCGCACCCCCAAAGCATTCAACCCCCGGACAAGTTCCCCTATGGTGGAATTCCCCGGAAGGGACATCACGCTCTCCTGGGTTTGAGCGCCAGGGGCCGTATCAATGGTAACAGACAAATCCCCATGGGCAACGGCAACGCTGGAAATTGTCACATCACTGCCAATGACAATGGTGCCTGTTTTCTCATTGATCACAACCTTGGCAGTGGTATCCGGGATAACAGACAGGGTCTCAATATCAGCAATAAATTCAGCGACGTTTTTTTCCCACATTTTTTCCGGAACCGTAAGTCCAAGGGCACTGGAATCAATTATTTTGGCGCTGCCCTCACCAATGGCCGCATTAATGGTGTCTGCCATCCGTTTGGCAGTGGTAAAATCCGGCCTGAACAAGGAAAGCACCAGGTCTTTCTTCCCATTCAATTTAAAAGCAATCTCCTGCTCCACAGAGGCCCCGTTGATCACCCGGGCAACCTGAAGATGACTGTCCCTGTCTCCCACCCCATCGGGTATGGCAAGGCTTAAAGACCCCTGTGCCAGGCCATACACCTTGCCGTCAACCCCTTTCAAGGGCGTCATCAACAGGGTGCCGCCCTTGAGGCTCTTGGCATCCCCCATGGAAGAAACGGTAATATCCATTTTATCACCGATTCTGGCAAAAGGCGGAATATCCGCGGTTATCATGACCGATGCCACATTTTTAACCTTAATATCATTTATTTGGGCAATACCAATATGCATCTTGTCCATCAAATTGACCATAGACTGACGGGTAAAACTGACATTGTCCTTATCCCCGGTTCCATTGAGCCCCACCACAAGCCCGTATCCGGTCAACTGGTTTGAACGGATACCTTCAATGGCCGCAAGATCCTTTATTCTGGCAGCCTGGGACAGGCCGGGAAAAAGAAAACAGACCAGCAGGATAAGGGATAGAACACTTGTTTTCAACATATGAGGATTCTTGTGCATTGATGCTCTCCTTTTTACCATGGCCAGAAATTTTCAATCAGCCGGGTTCCCCATCCGGGGGTCTGTTTGTCCGCCAGGGCCCCTTTACCATAGTACTCAATGCGGGAATCTGCAAGAAAGGTGGACTGGACCCTGTTGGTGGCCGAAATATCCTTGGGTCGGATGACACCAGAAACAACAATGTACTGGACCTCGTTGTCTACTTTCATTGCCCGCCTGCCGAAAAGGCTCAGATTTCCGTTGGGAAGCACTTCTGTCACCCTGGCAGCAATGGAAGCCGTCACCTGTCCGCTTCTGTCACTCGACCCTTCACCGCTAAAGGTGCTGCTAAAATCGGTTCCAATGAGTTTTGTCGCACCGGCTCCGCCAAAATTGGTTTCATACCCCAGAATATTTATAGACGGAACCCCTATGTCCATGCCCGTCTTTCTGGCGGTCTCGGTGTTGGCATCCATTTTTGAGGTGGAGTTTTCCACGATATCAATAATAACCGTGTCCCCCACATAATTGGCCTTTGTGTCCTCAAACAAGGACCCCCGGCTAGTGGTCCACAAAGAGCCTTCCGTCACCTGGCCTGTGGCATAATCTGTCGGCAGTGCCGGCTCAACGCTCCCCCCGGGCGGAAGTGCAAGACCAGAGGCGTCCTGGTTGCCACCTGTGGCGCATCCTGCTGCCAAAAGCCCCAGAAAAAGCAAACCGATTATTGGCCTAATATACTTGAAACAGGGTATCATGGGTCCTTCCTTTGTAACATTATGTCTTATCAATATTTCTCATCATTTCCCATCAATGGATCACTTCCACTGTAAATTTTTCTTTCACCAAACCCCGAACTATTTTCCCGGATCTTATATTTTCAACCCGGATCAATTGATCTGCATACCCATCCTCTTGTGAGATACCGGAGGTCGCAATCAAAAGGCGATTGCTTCTGGCAACCAGTGTGATGACATCCCCTTTCCGGATCAAGGGGATTTCCTGAAGATCCGAAGCACTGATAGGGTCGTCCTTTTTAATACCGGTTTTTAAGAGTTTATTTTCTATTTCCCGACTTGTCCGGATACCATCCCCCCGTAAACTTAATATGTTTTTCCGGACCCAATAAACATCTGTCCCAAGGAGTTGCTCCCCCTTTGCCAGATTCCTTTTGGCGCAAAGGATATTCTCGTAGACAGCCACCTTTCCTGAGATTCTGATTCTGTCTTCCCGGTTTCCGTCTATCAGAATATCCATAAAAAGGGTGAAATTTCCATTCTTGTCAATCCTGCTGTTGGATATCCCGGACAAATCAACATTTCCCTGGGGATAAAGGTCCAGATCCTTTATCGAAAGCTGCTCCAGTTCATATTCCTTATCCCTGAAGGAATCGGACAGAAAAAGTTCCACCTGCTCCCGGACCTTCTGCTGCTCAATCTGCTGGCTGTCCCGTTTCACATAAATATTTTCAGGAATTTCAATGGATACCGCTTCAGGCATACCCGGTTGTGACTGGATCAAAGACACAACCTGATTTTTGTTCAATTGTTTGATTTTCCCGGGTTTGGGCGCGTTTCCAAGTTCCATTGTTTGTAATATCTCTTTTAAGAAAGAGCCTGCCTGGATCTGGGCAACCTCGCCAAGCAAAATTTGAGGCCCCTGTACCAGGCTTGTTTCTTTTACCCTGATCTTAACTTCCCGGGGGCCGGCGGTATCTGCATCCAACCCCGGCGGACAAACAAAGAGCCATGCACCTATTGCCAGTCCGGCAAAGGGTCCCAAAAAAAATATCCCCATTGATATAAAGTGTCTCATTTCATCCTATCGTTTTAGTCCATTGGCAGTGCTCAACAGGGAATCGGCCGTCTGAACCGATTTGGAATTGGCTTCATAGGCCCGCTGGCCCACGATCATATTAACCATTTCCTCAACCACACTGACATTGGAGAGTTCAAGATAATTGTTAATTGTGGTGCCGGAACCATTTTCTCCGGGGGTTCCTTCCACCGCAGCCCCAGAGCCTTCCGTGGGTCTAAACAGATTCTGGCCCACGGCAAACAGTCCGCCGGGATTGACAAAAGTAGAAACCAGAACATTTTCAGTGGCGAGGATGTCTTCGTTATCCGCAAAAATAGTCAGGGTACCATCTGCCTGAAGGGTAATGGTGGTGGCTTCTATGGGAATGGATATCTCGGGCTGCAGCCGGTCGCCGCCGGGGGTGGTGATGAATCCGTCACTGTCCAGGGTAAAATCCCCCGCCCGGGTATACATGTCTTCATCCCCGTGGGTCACCCTGAAAAATCCCTGGCCCTGGATGGCAAAATCCAGTCGATTCCCGGTTTCCGTGTAATCTCCCTGGGTAAATATTTTCTGGACACCCGACGGCTTGACCCCCATCCCTATCTGGATACCCGTGGGAACCTGTCCGCCACCAGGGGTTGTCTGGCCGGCAATCAAAAGGGTTCTGTACATGAGATCTTCAAAATGGGCCCTGGACTTTTTAAACCCGGCAGTACTGGAGTTGGCCAGGTTATTTGCCACGACATCTGTATTCAATTGCTGCGCCCCCATGCCGGTGGCACCTGAGTAGAGTGATCGGATCATATCTTACCTCCTGATTATTACTGCGGTCTTCCAACCTCGGATATTGCCTTACTGTCAATTTCGTCAAAGGTCATCATTGATTTTGTGAAGGTTTCAAACATTCTATGGTAATCTATCATTTTCACCATTTCATCCACCACCTGTACATTGGAACCTTCCAGGGCCATGTGTTTGATCACGACCGTGTCAGGAAGGATTTCATCGCCGGTGTTCCCTGTATAGGCATAAATATTTTGTCCTTTTTTCTCCAGTTTGCTTAAATCTGCAAAGGTCACAACATCCAAGATATCCACGATTTCATTGCCCACGCGAATTTCGCCTGTGCCGCTGACTTCAATGCCATCGCCCTGAATATTGGCCGGGTCTATAAAAATTGCACCTCCCTGTCCCAAAACAGAATTGCCATTCATGTCCACCAATATGCCCTGACTGTCCAGGGTAAAACTTCCGCTACGGGTGTATTGGATTCCCTCCCCTGTTTCAATCTTAAAAAAACCAGGACTGGCCAGTGCCACATCAAAGGGGTTATCCGTCGTTTTAATATCTCCCTGGGAAAAATCCCTGTTCAATTGGGCTTTAAATTTTTTGTCAAAACTTGTGACATCCTTTTTGAAAGCAGTTGTATCCACATTGGCAATGTTATTGGATACCGCGTCCAGTTTCCGTTCCTGCCGCAATCCCCCCTGAACCGGACGGGTCATTTCAAGAATCATGGTATCTCCTATTAAAATATTCCGGGTCACAAAAGACCGGGTCACGAAAAATATTTGCAATATAAGTGCCATGCCTCCTATTTTCGTACAAAAGGGACTTTCAGGCAGATCCGTCACAGCACAATCGGGTGCCAATCGCATAGCAAAATCTTGTAATATATTGTAATTACAATTATTTTTTATGATTGCCGACCATGAAAAAATCACAAACATAATTTTCCCCTGGTTTGTTGGAAAATCGTCTTCGCCAAAAAACCGACAGGAAAAGACTTTGAAACTTGACGCCAACAAGAAAATTTTTCCGGGGTGCGACCTTTTCAAGAAAAAGCCACTTGCCAGCGCACCCAGAAAAATAAGCTTGCATAATCTTGGATTTAAGGCTAAACACAAGCTTCTTTCTTTCCATTCAGAAAACAGGGAGAGAAACGGTTTTTAATCCTAAAAGACAAAGTGAAATTTAATGACAATAGATTTAGAAAATAGTGGGGGTGTTGCCCCCTTTATTGCAGATAAGATAGCGGTTGAACTTATAGATTACTTCTGCCCTTTCTGCAATTTTAAATTGTTTAAGGGGGATGTATCAGACTTTAACATCGTCTGCTCCCAGTGCAACAAACTGGTAAAGCACAACAAACTTTCCCATGATACTCTATATCCGGAAAGCTAAGGAATCTATGCCGGGAATGCCCTTCTTATCCAGGGGTGTTTTTAACCAAAAAGAAGTCCCCCGCTAGGAGGCGCTTTTCCCGGCATTTGCTGAATAGACAAAGGCCAAAAGCTCCGCCACCGCCACATAAATTTCCGAAGGAATTTCTTCATTTAGTTCAAGGGATGACAATACCTCGATGAGGTCAGGATCATCTTTTATGGGGATATTGTGTTTCTTTGCCAGTTCAATGATTTTTTCTGCAACCAGGCCCTGGCCCTTGGCGGCAACCTTGGGGGCACCGTCCTTTTGTTTGTCATATTTTAGCGCAACCGCCTTTTTAATTGTTTTTTTTGCCATAAAAGTCCATCAGATCACAATGTTCACTACAGAATCATCTTGATTTTGGAACAGGGATTCCATTAAGGTATTGGGCTGTATTTGTGTTCTTTCAGCCGTGAGGCAATCAATATTCCCCACGCTATAATCACTCTTTGCAAGCCGTGTCTTCAACTCGGGAATCAAATTTTTCACATAGTCGCATATATCGTCATTGTTTAAAAGGAACCGGCCGGTAATGGCCTTTTTCAATATGGAAAAATCCGCCCGCACAGGCCCCATCTGTGTCATGTCCAGAAGAAAGGAAATCCGTATTATTTTTTGGTTTTCCTGATTTTGGTCCTGTTTTTTTTCCCCGGTATCAATGAGCAATTGTCCAAAATTCAAGGCTGATCCGACAAAAACCGGAAAGGGAATCAGATACCGGCCGGACTCCGAGGTCTGGGTATTGAGCAGTTGAAAGTTTTCCAGGGTATCCAAAAATCGGGTAATCGTTTTTTGAGCACCCCCGTCCCGGGTCATTTCTAAAGTCAACTGGTTTAAAAGCACCCCTTTCAGGTCCTGTTTTAATAATTGATCCAGTCCTGCCCTGACCTGTCCCTGCTCCTGAACATTCAGGAGAGAAGCCATTTTTTTTTCCAGTAAAAGACCATTGTTTTCCAGGAGCCTGGGTAAAAAGGCATCGTCTCTTTTGCCCGATTGCAAGGCTGTTTTTTTAAGAATATTTGTCAGCTCCGGAATCTTTGAACGGGCAATATCCGGCCATGCATTGTTTTTTGAAAGAGAACGAATCAGGGAAACCAATTGCTTTGTTTTCGCTTCCTGCTTGGGCTCCAGCAGCTTGAGCAAAACCGTATCCTTTTGCTCAACCACCTTTAACCGAAGCTCTTCTCCGGGTTTGAGAAGCATGCCGGTCTTTGCGATCACCGGCTGTCCGTCAATCAATAGCCGTGCCTTTCCCTGGGCCAACAGGCCCAACACCTTGGCCGTGACAACCTGATTGTTTTTAAAAACAGGGGCTGCAACCGAGGGACCCGTCTCTTTCTGAACAAATATTTCAGGGGGGGAAATATGGATTTTAGAAATCATCGACCCTGTTCCATTGCAACAAACTTTTCTTTAAGATCAATAACCAATTGAACCTCCCCTTTGGGGATTGAAAGTTTTTCTGCAATGGTGTCAATATCTGTATTTTGATAATAAAGATCAATAATCTGATTCTGCTGGTCCACGACATTGCTTTCCCGGAAAGGGGCATGAACGGTCTTAAAAACCGGGACAGTCTGCTGGATAGTCTGCTGGCGGTCTTCCATTTTTTTTTGTAGTGCTTTGGCCCTGGACAAGAGCAGATTGATACTGATAATTCTTGTATCAAGGGCATCGTTCAAATCTTTGGAGAGTTTTCTTTTTTCCCGGATCTGTTCATCAAAACTTAAGGCAGCCTTTCTGGATTCCATAACCAATGGTTCCAGCATATCCATAATCTCCCGGGCAGACTCTGAGACCGCTTGTCCTTCCCGGATATTTTGTCGGGCTTGGATTTGGCCGTCCACCGTGGAATTTGCTTTCAAGTGACCGACCCGTTTAACAAATAACATCAATAGAATCACAAGAAACACATCAATGATAAACAAGACCGCGATTAAAAACTCAAGGGAGACCAATTGTGTCATACCCTTGTATCCAGCAACCGGCCCGGTGCATCCGGCTCCAGTGCCAATTCTTCTTCCTGGTTGATTGCCTTTCTTTTTCTTTTGTCTGCAGCTTGCTTTGATGCTTTTTTGTCTTTCTGCTTCTTGAGTCGCTCGGATTCTTCAGCGCCTTGAACAGTGGATCCCTGAATAATCTTCAGGGCCTGCTGGGCTGCAATCGCCTGATCCGGAGACGGTTTAAGGGTATGCCCCTGGTTGCTCACTTCCTGGGCGATACCTGACTGCTGCAGCATCTGGCTATGTCCGGGAATGGTTGTCATAAAAACCCCCTATGTCTAACTTGCCCGAAAGGATTTAAAACTGATCCTCTCAATATAATTGGATGGCAACACCTTTTTCAATGTGGTTTCAACCCCCCATATCAGATCCGCTTCTGTTACCTCGTTTCTTTTTTCCCATACAAGGTTCTTTTGAATGGATTCATAGATCAGATCCCGGTAAAAAGAAAGATTGTTATTTATTTCATGATATGCCCTTTGATCGGAATAATCAATAGAGATATCAACGGTAACATAGGCCATGTCCTTTGATTGATCAGAGGCCAGTACGACAAAATCAGTGAGGATGATATTGCCGGATTTTTTAACCTCCGGCATGGCTTGGGTATCAATATTCACACTGGCCACTTCAATATCTCTCCCCGGCGCTTCCATCGTCATGGGAACAGGCATTTTTTCAGGTATTTGGGCAGGATCATGGGAAAAAAACAAGAAATAAACAGATGGAACCGAAATTCCCAGCACAAGGATGGCGGATGCTGCGGCAATCACAAGCTTGGATTTAAACAAATTTTTCCAGCGCTTTTCGGAGGGTTTGGAACCGCCTTCATCCGGCTTTGCATCGTCACCGCCTTCCAGCACAACCTGATCTCCCCTGGACCCGGTATCCGCTTCTCCCTCCATGTCCAGGATATCTTCGTCCTCATAATCATCATCCATGCCGGCGTCCATGTCATCCCCCATCATATCGCCAAGAACATCTTCATCTTCCTGGTCAGCCGCCATCAACAGGGTGTCTATATCATCCTGGGAAATAAGGATATCCTCCTCATCCCCCATGAGATCCTCCTCTTCATCAGACTCCTGGAGCAAAGCATCAATATCCTCCTGGGTAACATCATCACCGGCCGGGCTTCCCAAATCAAGTTGGATATCATCAGCATCCAGCAACCCTTCGAATTCATCGTCAGAGACATCCATGTCCAGATCATCCAACCCCGGTACATCCATGGAACCGGGATCTGATTGAACATCCATGTCCAGAACCACTGGTTCCAATGAGGGCTCCTCTGAATCCGCATCCCCGGCTGAAACTGGGATGTCGGGCTCGGGATCAGAATCCAATATAATGGTATCTGGCACATCCCCAGGCCCGGGGGCATTTCGGATCAATTCATCAAGGGTGGCCTGGGTAATCAGACACTGGGATACGTCCAGCGCTTCGGCGGCATCAATGACAAAATCATCGGAAACGACCGCCGCCCCGTCCGGCACTTCCGATATCGCTAAAGAATCTTCTGTTTTCCCGTCTGAATCCGGTATTTCCCCTTCGGTTTCACCTATCAGGCTTTGGATATCGTCCATGGAAATCAATTCATCGATCTCTTCTTCACCGGCAAGATCAGAAGAATCAATATCCTCCTCCCCAGTATCCCTGCTCATGAGGCTGTCGATAGCGTCCTGGGAAATTTCTCCCATCTCATCCTCATCCGCCGCATCATCGGTGCCACCCATGAGACTGTCAATATCCTCCTGGGAAAGTTCCCCGATCTCATCCTCATCCGCCGCATCTTCATCCGCCACCTCATCAGCTCCACCCATAAGGCTGTCTATGTCGTCCTGGGAAAGTTCTCCCATCTCATCTGCATCCGCCGTATCATCGTTTCCGCCCATGAGACTGTCGATATCATCCTGGGAAAGCTCGCCCATTATATCCTCATCAGCCGCATCATCAGCGCCACCCATGAGGCTGTCGATGTCGTCCTGGGATAATTCTCCCAGGTCCTCCAGGTCTGGAGTGTTGTTCTTCCGACTTTCAAGCTCTCCTTCCGCTTCTTCAATGGAAGATGAATCCAAGAGCTTATCAATATCATCCTGGGATATTAAACTTTCCTCTTCTAAATTTGGATCAGACATATATGACCTCTATTCTTTAAATATCAACATCCTGGAGTCTGGCTTTCAACTTGATCAAAATCGACGTATGAATCTGACAGATACGGGATTCTGTCAAAGAAAGGACCTCCCCGATTTCCTTTAAGGTTAATTCATCATAATAGTAGAGAGAAACCACTATCTGCTCTTTTTTGGTGAGCGTCTGAATGGTCTTGGCCAGAACATGTTTGAGTTCCTCCCTTTCAAACTGATCGGCAGGGTTCTCATCCCCCTTGACCCCCATCTCAAATCGGGTTTGGGAAAAGGTATCATTTTTTTTTGTTTTAATGAATTCATCCAGACTAAGCACAGCTGCTCCATGAATCCCTGTGAGCATATCCTGGAAGGTTTCTATCTCCACACCCAGAAATTGCGCTATTTCCAAATCCGTTGCAGGAGAACCCTTTGTATCCTCAACCTCTTTGGTTGCCTTGGTGATGTCCTGGATTTTTTTGCGCATGGACCTGGAATAGGTATCCATGCTTCGCAATTCATCCAGAATGGCGCCTTTAATTCTGTACTGGGCATAGGTTTTCAGACTGACATGTTTTGAAGGATCAAATTTATCCACCGCATCAATAAGCCCCAGAGATCCGGCTGAAATCAATTCATCGAACAGCACGCTGGAAGGCAATCGTATGGCAAACCGGTAAGCGATATGCTTGACCAGATACGCATATTCAACAATGCTGGCCTGGCGCCACTCAAAGCCTTTTTTTGTCTGCTTTTTTTCCATATCGTTTTGTGTATACTGTTTCACGTTGCAGCTTGGAACACCCGGTTCATAAAAAATGTTAAATTCCCCTGGGTATGCATTCGATCCTTTCCATTTAGAAGGGTATTGGCAATCTTTTCCAGGGCAGCACCCGCCGTTGAACCCGGAAATTCATCCAGCACAAGTGCCCGTTTTTGGACAGCCCGTTGAAGTTGCCGGTCAAAGGGGATATAGCCTGTATATTCGAGAACAACCGTTTTTAAAAATTTATCCAGGGCATTGCTTAAAGAGGCATACACCCGTTTGGCATCCTTTTCGGAATCCGCCATATTGACAATTAATTTAAAATACCGGGTTCCATGTTTTTGGGACATCACCTTCATCAAGGCATAGGCATCTGTAATGGAGGTGGGTTCTGTGGTCGCGACAACAATACATTCGTCCGATGCCGCATTAAAATACAAAACATTGGAAGAGATCCCGGCGCCGGTATCCACTAAAATAATATCTGCCTGATCCGAAAGGGTCTCAAATTCGCTTAACAGGGTGAGCTTTTCCCCTTCACTTAACTGGGTCAAATCTGCAAACCCTGAACCGCCCGGAATAATACCGATCCCATGGTGGGTCTTCACCATGACCTGATCTATTCTTTTTTCAGCAGAGACCACATGGCGGATACTGTATTCGGGCCTCAGGTTAAAGACAATATCAATATTGGCAAGTCCCACGTCCGCATCAATGATAATCACCCTTTTCCCCGCACCTGTCATGGCAACCGCCAGATTCCCCACGATATTGGTTTTCCCGACCCCGCCCTTGCCGCTGGTGACGGCAATGACCTTTGGAAATTTTTTTGTATGGGATGCCATACGTGCCTGACTTTTGGCCAGGGCATCCGTTCGTGCGATTTGTCGAAGTCCTTTTGCCTGATCCACCCTTTATACCTCTCCTTTGGGTCCCTTTCCCAGAATGATTCTCAATAATGTCTGTTTATCCGGGACAATTAAATCTTCAGGAACCTTCTGACCGTTTGTAATCAAAGAAACAGGCAGGTTAAGATTGTTTACCTGATCCAGAATCTTACCGCATCTTTTGGTCTCGTCTATTTTGGTAAATACATAGGTATCAGGGTTAAATACAGAGAACGCAGATGCTGCTTCCTTCATATTAATCGATTCAGACGTAACACTCAAGGTTAAATGAACGGAAATCCCAAAATCACTCTTAATTAATTGGAGGATCTCATCTATTTTCTGTTTGTCAAAATGACTGTGTCCGGCCGTATCAATCAAAACCACATCCATTGATTTCATTCGTTCCAAGGCACAGGAAAGGTCCTGGGCACTGAAGGCCGGCACACACAAAAGCCCCATGATAGAAGCATAGGCCTTGAGCTGCTCAAAAGCCCCGATACGATAATTGTCTATGGAAATAAGGCCCACCTTCATTTTCCGTTTAAGACTTAACAGGGCGGCAAGCTTTGCAATGGTGGTGGTTTTCCCCACCCCTGTGGGCCCCACAAAGGCTGCCACATGGGGAACTCCCGAACGATTGTTCCGATTGAAAAAATCCTTAACCGACAACCGGTCCAGACAATGGGTCATGACATTTTTTTTCAACAACGTGATCCGCTCGGTCTGCTCAAGATTTGGATCCAGACAATCCCCCGCTTTTTCGATCAAGGCGATGGCCAGCCGTTCACTAACCCCGGCCCGCAGAAAAGAGGCCAATACCCCCACCGACTCAAAATGGCGGCACAAAATCGTCTGGATGCCGCTGCCAAACCCTGCAATGGAAATCATATCACGAATTTCAGAGATATCGCCCTTCAGGGACGCGATCAGGTTTTCTTTTTCTACCTGGGTGGCACCCTTTTCTTTGGCGAAAGGATCTTCCTTTACGCCGGCCTCCACTTCAAACATGTCCTTTGCATAGGGATCCAGGGGTCTTCTTGGGATTTTCCGGGTGGACAGAATCATGGCCTCTGCCCCCATCTCTTCCTTGATGTTTGCAAGGGCCTCCTGGATATTGGCTGCCCGAAAGATTTTTTTATTCATCTTTTAAACTCACTTTTCCAATGGCCTGTAAATTTATATTGTCCACTATCTCGGCATGGGATACCACAAAAACAGTGGGAAGAGAAGGTTCAATCAATTTTCTGAAATGCCGCCTGAGGGTCGGTATGGTCATGACTACCGGCTGGGTATTGATGCCGATAAGGCGCTCTACCTGTTTTGACACCGCATCAACTACCTGGCCCACAAGGGTGGGGTCCAATGCCAGGTAGGAACCGTGGTCGGTACGTTTGATATTTTTAGACAAGATTTCCTCAAGGTTCCGATCAAGGGTGAGCACCTGGAGCACCTTACCTTCCTGCAGATAGGGCGCCAGCATCCCCTTTGCAATCCGTTGCCGGACATATTCGGTCAATAGGTCCGGATCTTTGCCCATGGGAGCAAAATCGGCCAGGGTTTCCACGATGGTGAGAAAATCCCGGATGGAAATCCGTTCCCTCAAAAGATTCTGCAATACCTTCTGCACTACGCCGATGGTCAGCAGATTGGGGATAAGCTCTTCCACTGCCTTGGGGCTGCTTTTGGCAAGATTGTCCATCAAATGCTGAACTTCCTGGCGGCCCAGGAGGTCATGGGCGTTTGTCCGGATGATCTCTGTCAAATGGGTGGCAATCACGGTGGAATTGTCCACCACGGTATATCCTGCAAATTTTGCTTCTTCTTCCTTGTCAATGGGTATCCATAGGGCCGGCAGATTAAAGGCCGGTTCCACGGTTTTAATCCCCTCTATTTCCTGGGCAACACCACCCGGATCCATTGCCATGTAATGGTTGATCATCAATTCAGTGGCAGCCGCTTCCACCCCCTTGATCATCAGCCGGTACTGGGCAGGATTCAGGTTCAGGTTATCCCGGATATGAATGGGCGGGATAATAATGCCCATTTCCGTTGCAAACTGCCGCCGGATGGCCCGGATCCTTCCCAAAAGCGTCCCATCCTGCTGCTTGTCCACCAAAGGGATAAGGCCGTAGCCCACTTCCAGTTCAATGGTGTCCAAGGTCAGCAAATGGTCAACGTCTTCCGGCTGACCCGTGGCAGCCGCTTCGCCTCCGGCTTCAATAAGGGGATCTTCCGCCGTTTTTTCATCCGCCCGCAAAAAATACCAGGCAATGGTTCCCATGACAAGCCCCAGGGTCATGAAGGGGAGGGTGGGAAGTCCGGGCACAAGGCCCATGCTAAAAACAATGACAGCCCCTATAAATACCGGTGTGGGACTGGCGAGCAAATGTTTGGCAAATTCCGCACCCATCTTGGTTTCGGCACCGGACCGGGACACCAGGAGCCCAGACGCTGCCGATATGAGCAAGGCGGGGATCTGGGAGACCAGGCCGTCTCCGACGGTTAAAAGGGTGTAATTGGCCAAGGCTTCGCTCATCTCCATGCCCTGCTGGAGCACGCCGATGACAAAGCCGCCCACAATATTGATCATGGTGATCACGATCCCGGCAACCGCATCCCCCCGGACAAATTTGGAGGCTCCGTCCATGGCGCCATGGAATTCAGATTCCCGGGCAATGGCTTTCCGCCTGTCCCTGGCCTCAACCTCATCAATCATGCCGGCATTGAGATCCGCATCAATGGCCATCTGTTTTCCGGGCATGGCGTCCAGGGTAAACCGGGCTGCCACCTCTGCAATCCTGCCCGCACCCTTGGTGATGACCATAAAATTAATGAGCACCAGAATGATAAAAATAACCAGCCCCACCACATAATTTCCGCCCACCACAAAACTGCCGAATGACATGATAACGGCTCCGGCAGCCGAAGGACCTTCACTTCCGTGTAAAAGGATCAACCGGGTGGAGGCCACATTCAGGGAAAGCCGGAACAGGGTCAGTACCAGCAACAGCGAAGGGAAGATACTAAACTCCAATGGTTTGGTCGTATACATGGTGGTGATGAGCACCATAATGGCAAAAGAAATATTCAATGCCAGGAAAAAATCCAGGATCATGGGATGGATGGGCAGAATCATTGCCATGAGGATGCCGATAAAGGCAACGATCATTAAAATATCCGAGGCTTCGCTTTTTAATCCGGCAAGAATGCCGGTTCCTTCTGCTGCCATTCACACCCCTTGTTGCATCATTTTTGACATCCAGCGTCAAAAATATGTCAATAATCGATCATTGGCTGTTCTTCAGTTTGTACACATAGGCCAGCAATTCCGCTACTGCCTGGTAATATTCAATGGGGACTTCCCCCCCAATGTCTACATGACTATACAAATTCCGGGCCAATTGTTTGTCTTCCACCAGGGGAACATTATTTTCCCTTGCAATTTTGCGGATATTTTTTGCCACAGCCCCAGCCCCCTTTGCCACAACCCGGGGGGCATCCATGGTTTTCCCGTCATATTTCAGGGCCACGGCAAGCCGGGTCGGATTGGTCACCACTACATCTGCCTTGGGTACATCCGCCATCATGCGTTTACGGGCTGCTTCATGCTGGAGCTGGCGGATTCTTGACTTGACGATGGGGTCCCCTTCTGTCTGTTTTGTCTCATCTTTGACCTCTTTCTTGGTCATTTTCTGGTCTTCCAAAAATTTCCATTTCTGGTAGGCATAATCCAACAGGGCCACCACCATCATAATCAGGCAGACCTTAATAAAAATCCAGAAGGAAATTTTCAACATAAACAGCAGGATCTGGCCGATGGAATTATCATACAATCGGGTGATATTATCAAGATCTCCCTTGATGGCGTAATAGGCCACCAGTGAGATCACTCCGATCTTGACCAGGTTCTTTACCATTTCCACCACGGCCCGGGAGGAAAACTTTTGTTTAAACCCATTAATGGGATTCAATTTTGAGAATTTGGGTTCAACGGCTTTCCAGGAGATGGCAAACCCCACCTGTGCCACATTTGAAAGAAGTGCAACCACATAGACACCGGCAAAAAGCGGCAGGCACATCAGCAGCATTTTCCACCCATGGAAGGCCAAAAGATGTACCATTTCAAACCGGGTAAAATCAGGAATGCGCGTAAAATTAAAATTATAGTGAAAGACCTCAAGGATGTTGTTGTAAATATAAAAGGCCGACGCCCACAGGGCAACCACACCGCCCATGAGAACAAAAACCGATGGGATTTCATTGCTTTTGGCAACCTGTCCTTCTTCACGGGCCTTGCCCAGCTTACGCGACGACGCATCTTCTGATTTCTCTCCGCCACTTTCCGGATCTTCAGCCATCTATCACCCACCCCCTGCAAAAAACAACAGGTACATTAACAATTTTTTAAATCCATCCACATAGTCCCGGGTCATGATAACGATGATTTCAAGGGTCAGGCCAAAAAGGAAAAGACCGGCCACGATCTTCAAAGGAAAGGCCACAATCATGACATTCATCTGGGGGGCAAATTTTGAAACCAGCCCAAACCCCACACTGACAAAAAAAAGGGCGGCGATCACCGGAGCCCCTATTTTTATGGCAACTATGAAAAGGCCGCCGGCCAGATCCAAAAGCTTTACCAGCAAAACTTTTTTCATTATAAAAACCCCCACCGGAACCAGCTGGAAACTATCGATCATGGCGGAAATAATGATGTGGTGGCCGTTTAAGACAAGAAAGACCACCACGCAAACCCAATACCCCAATTGATCCATTATGGACACATCGGTACCGCTCTGGGGATCCACCACATTGATCATGGAAAACCCCATTTGAAAACCGATCACCTGTCCTGCCAGCTGAACCGATCCGAAAAAGATTCTCAGGCAAAGGCCCAGGGTAAGGCCGACCATTGCTTCGGCCATGATTAAAATTCCCGTGGAGATGACATCCAGGGGAAACCGTGTCAGGTCCACGGGAACAACAGAATAAAAGAGAAGGGACATGACCATGGCAAATCCCATTTTCAGGGTGGCGGGAAAGACAGCGGATGAAAAAATGGGAAACATGAGCAGAAAGATGCTCACCCTCAACAAAACCAGCATATAGGTCCTGAACTGCACCGGATCTATAACGTTGAGGATTTCCATGGAAAAGCCTTTCTATCGGATATACATGGGAATATTTTCAAATACCCGGGTGGTAAAACTGGTGACCTCTTCCAGCATCCAGGGGGCGGCAAACAAAAGCCCCAGAAAAACAGCAATAATTTTGGGAACAAAGGTCAAGGTCATCTCCTGGATCTGTGTGACAGCCTGGAACACACTGATAATCAACCCTGCCACAAGTCCCAGGCCCAGCATGGGCATGGAAAGGTAAATGGTCAAAATGATGGCTTCTTTGGCAAATTCAACAACAAATTCAGGGGTCATGGCTACACTCCAAAGCTTTTTATTAGAGAACCGCAAATCAAATGCCATCCGTCCACAAGAACAAAGAGCATGAGTTTAAACGGCAAAGATATCATCACCGGCGGCAGCATCATCATACCCATGGCCAGCAGAACAGATGCCACAACCATGTCGATCACCAGAAACGGAATATACAATACAAAACCGATGATAAAAGCGGTTTTCAGCTCGGAAATCACATAGGCCGGAATGAGCACCAGCAAAGAGACATCTTCCCTCGTCTCGGGCTTTTTCATATCCGCTTCCTTGACAAACAGGGCAATATCTTTTTCCCTTGTGTTCAGCAGCAAAAATTTGCGGATGGGTTTTTGTGCTGTTTCAAAGGCCACCTCATAGGAAATTTTGCGTTCAAGATAGGGATTGAGCGATTGATCATACACCTCCAGGGCAACGGGTTTGATGATAAAGAAGGTCATGAAAAGGGCAAGTCCGATAACCACCTGATTGGGGGGGCTGGACTGGGTGCCGATGGCCTGGCGCAAAAAATGGAATACCACCACAAGCCTTGTGAAAGGGGTCATGAGTATCAAAAGGGCCGGTGCCAGGGAAATTACGGTTAAAAGGGCAATAATCTCAAGGACCACAGCAACTTCTTCGGGCTCGGTGGCCGTTGTTACATTCAATTCAAGAGAAGGGATGGGGAATGTAACTGCCAGGGCAATCCCCTGGGCAAATACCAGCAGCAAAAGGACAAGGGCGGATTGCATCAGACGTCTGTCAATTGACAATTTTTTACGCATCCTTCACCTTGTCCGTATCAATGGTGGTTTTTTTGAATCCCGAAAATGAGTGTCCCAGTTTCCGGTTCAAAAGAGCTGAAAACCCGGCATCCGTATCTTTGGGTGCCGACCCCGTTGATAGGGCGGGAATATCAGCACGCTTTTCCAGGACGGCAATTTTTGAGATCTGATTGGGGGTAACCCCAATGAGGATAGTTTCATCCAGAACAGTTACCAGGACCAACTTTTCCTTTGGAGACAGATGATGGACCGTCAGCACCCGAATAAGATCCCTGGTTCCTTCTTTCCCCCTTGCCGCCAGAAACCGCCGGATCAGATAAAAGACGAGGAGCAGCAGTGCCAGGGCCATAAACAAAACGCCAAAGGTCCGTGCAAAAGCGATCCATATGTCAGCGTCTGGATTCAATGATCTTCGGCCGCCAGGGATTTTACCCGATCTATGGGGGTAATCACATCGGTCAGGCGAACACCGAATTTTTCGTTGACCACCACCACTTCTCCCCGGGCAATGAGCTTCCGATTGATATAAACCTCCAAAGGCTCACCGGCCAGCTTATTGAGCTCAATAATAGAGCCTTGACCCAGTTGAAGAAGATCGTTGACCAGCATCCTGGTTTTTCCAAGTTCAACGGAAAGCTCCAGGGGAATATCCAGGATAAAATCCAATTCCCTTGCTTCCTGTTCCTCACTTTTCCCAACAATTTCCTCGGACTCTTCTGCAATCGTATTGTCATCAACCATGTTTAATTCTCACAATCTGTTATTATTTTTTCTTCTATCTTAAATGCCTGGAATCCTCTTTGAACGCCGATGTATCCGGTCATTTTTTCCAACCCGCCCACAAAACAGAACAAGGGATCGGCTGCGGCATTGTCCAATTGAATCACATCCCCTTTTTGCATATACAGCACTTTTTCACCGGTTACCTCGGTCTTTCCCAGCTGAATCCTAAGATCCACGGATGAGTTGAGGATGACTTCCTTGATCATCCTGCGCCAATTGGTATCGATCTCCTCTATTTCTGCTTGAACACCCGAGGACAATTTATTGCGCATGGGCTCAATCATTGAATAGGGATAGCAGACCACCAGGTTGCCGGCAGCCTGTTCCAACTCAATTTCAAAACGGGTGACGATGACCAGATCCGTGGGCAGCACAATGGCGGTAAACTGGGGATTCATTTCCGATCGAATGAGAGAAGCCTTTACCGGTTCAATGGGGACCCAGGAGGCCTCAATATTTTTCAATACCGCAAGCACGGCCTTTCGAATCATGACCTCTTCGATCCTGGTGAATTCCCGTCCTTCCACACGGGCTTTTCCAAGGGCCTCTCCGCCAAAAAACGTATCAATCAGATTGTATACCAGCTGGCTTTCGAGAACGACGAGGCCGTGCCCCCTTAAGGGCTCCATCCTGAAAACATGGAGGCTTGTGGGCACGGGAAGGCTTCTCACAAATTCTGAAAACTTCAAGGTATCAAAGGGATTGGCACTGACATCCACATTGGTTTGCAGCAAAGAGGACAAGGTGGCGCGCACTTCCCTGGAAAGCCGCTCATTGATCACGTCAAAGGTGGGCATTCTTGCCCTGACCACCTTATCCTGGCTGGTAAAATCATAGGAAATAATCCCCTCAACCGACTCGGGGACTTCACTATCCTTCTCTGTTTCAACCTCGCCTGAATCCAGACCGTCTAACAGACTGTCAACTTCGTCCTGGGATAAAATTTCACTCATGGCATCATCACTGCATTATTAGGTTAGTAAAATAAACATCTCTGACCATGACCCTGGGAAAGAGGGCATTGATCCGCCCAAGCAGATCATATTTTAATTGGAGCTTGCCCTCTGGATTTCTCAACTCAAGCCATCCCATCTCCCTGACCTGACCCATGATAATTTTTCGGATTTTTTCCTGCATGGATTCCACCTGTTTTCTCTGGGTGTGATCAATCAATTCCAGGGAAATATCAAGACTGACAAATTGCATGGCAGAGTTCCCCTTCAACGGGATACGCTCAAAGGGCTCCAGGGCGATAATATCTTCAAAAAAAACCTCGCCTGTTATATCCGGATTCACCGATTTATCAGGGGAAGCCTGACTGGTTTTCTCCACAACTTGTGTCCCGGGCCCGGAAACCTTTTCTTTCGTTCCCCCCAAAAAAAAGAAGGCGCCCCCTGCAAGCATGCCCACCAGGACAACACCCGCCACCAGAATGAAAAGATGTTTTTTCTTAACCCCCGAAAACCGTTGTACAAATGATTTTTTTTCCACTGACGCTTGGGATTGAGCTCTCATCATGCCCAAAGAACCCTCTTCCCCGTCGCCATCCATTTCTTCTAGCAGGTCTTCAGTCAAAATATCTCCCACATATTGCACTTGGTTATTTGAACTTGAAACATACCTGATATATGGGATAGCAATCCCTATGCCAGGCCTGATTTCTTTTTATCAGGTATCACTGGAAAGACCAGGACTTGACAGCAATTATAGGGGTTGTAAGAAAAATTTGCAAAATATTTTATGGAAAGAAACAATCCCAGGGAAGAAAACTTAGGTCCTCTCCCCTGGGATTGTTTTAAGAAAAGCGTCAGACAAGCCTGATTTTTGTCATGATTTTGACAACTGCTTACAGATCCGTCATGGCCTATCGTTTCATCTGAATAACCGTGGACATCATATCATCAACCGTGGTGATTGTTTTGGAGTTGGCCTGGAATCCCCGCTGATTGGTAATCAGAGCGACAAACTCTTCGGAGATGTCAACATTGGACATTTCAAGGGAATTGGGAGAGATGGTGCCCAAACCGTTTTCCCCGGGCTTATTGGTGATGGCGCCACCGCTTTCACGGGTTTCACTAAACAGGTTCCCACCCGCGTTTCTCAATCCAAAGTTGTTTAAAAATTTGGCCAGGCCGACCCTGAAAAGCGGAATCAGCTGCCCGTTGGAATAGATCCCGGTGAGAACACCATCCGATGCCACGTCAACCCCCTGGAGATCTCCGGCTGAATACCCGTTTGCATCCTGAAATACCGTGGACGAAGACTTTGCGTATTGGGTGGTGGACAGGGAATCATTTTCAAAATTTGTCCCGGTATACCGGGTGCCAAAATCAAGCTGTATCGCCGTTCGGGTGGTCCCGTAATCGCCTCCCAGAAAATCGGCTCCAAAACTATAATACCCGGTTTGTTCTATATCGTTTTTATCTATTTGGGTCCAGGCGGTGGAGCCGAGGATGTCAAAGTCAATTTCACTTCGGTCGGTATACGGATGGGTGCTGCTCCCAAATTTCAAGGAATCATCAAATACAAATCGGATATCATCCTTGTCGGATTCATTTCCCGACCCGTCAAGGTCAATAAGAACCTGCTTCTGATCTCCTTTTAAAGTGGCTTTTGCGTATTCTGCCGGCGGGATATCCGGATTCACATTAAAGGTAAAATTCCAACCAGCGGCAATTACTGCGCCGGCAGCGGTCGGAATAAAGGTGATATCGTTGATATTGTCCCCGTTGAAATCAATATTAAAGGCCAGGAGGCCGGAGGCGGACGTGGTCAGAACCGCGGCAGAGTACTCCGCCTTGGGCGTCGGATCCATGATAAAGGCAATGGATTGTCCGGCAGCGGTTGTCACGTTGGACCCAAAGGTATATTGAATGGTGGATGCTCCTGCTGAATCGTTATACCAGATATCAAAGATGGCCGTTGACGAGCTGCTGGAACTATGGATATCCAGGGTGGCATTGCCGATTGTCGCATTGGTCACCGTCGCACCTGCCGACGTAAGAGACCAGGCGGTTCCACTCCAGAACAATTTCGGAGTTCCTGTCGTTGCAAGGGCGCCCTCGGACCCTGCTGACACAACTTTCATGGAAGGATCATTCGAGCTGGCAAAAGTAAAGGTGTTGGTGAAATCCGCCGCCTTGACAGCATCATTCCAATCCCAACCCGTGGCGTCATACCTCAGATTTATATTTGATGCAACCATGGACAGCTCTTTGGCATTCCGGATTATCATCGTGGCGGCTGAGGTGGCCGCTGTAAATGCCGTTCCCGAGGCATTGACGATGGTCTCTGACACCAGGGTCCCTGCCGCCTGGGCAACCAGCGGATTGCTCCAGAACCATTTCCCGGTACCGTTTACAGAAGGATTCCAGATAATACCAAGTCCTGCGGAGTCAGTTGTCATCACACTGGGGTCGTTAATTTCCAGGGTTGTATTTGCATCGGCAGTGTCCCCAAAATACCGGGTTCCTTCAATGCCCTGTACATGGAGATCATTGGGGTCGTTTATGTCAAAGCCGAAAGAATCGGTTGCCACGGCGGGCTGGGCAAGCTTTATGATGAGGTCCGGATCCGTCTGGGTGGGAGATGTCTGATTCATAACAAGACGGATTTCCTGATTGTCTGAATATACAATTGTGGCAAATGCATAGTTGGCCGGTTTCTCGGTCGCCTGAATCACGCCGTCATTATTGGTATCCACAAAATTCCATGAAGAACCGTCAAACTTGAAATTAAACCCATAGCCGTCCGAGGCCAACTGGTCGAAATTTACAATTTCATAATTAATATTGCTTTTTGTATTGACCCCGTTGGCCTTGAAATTTCCCAGACGGCCGGTGAACTCGCTCATTGTCAAATCAAGAATATCACCGCTGCTCTGGCTGAACAAAATGGTTCCCCTTGCCAGCAGCCCCCTGCTGTCTGTTCCCTGGACCGAATTTCTCTGATCCTCTTCAGGATTACAGGTAACAATATACTCCCACTCGGTGCCTGATTTTTTATCATAATAGATGGACACATCATGGGTGCTTCCCAGGGCGTCATAAACTTTTACCACTGTCTGGTATTCATAATTGTTATTGGCTAAAAAGACATCCGCCCCGCTGTCCCAGTTATTGGAGAGAACTACTGATTTACTTAAGGCATCCGCATCCAGATTGGTTATGGCCGTAATTTTTGTACTTGTTTTGGGAGGGTTTGTGAATGCCTTCAATATGATATCATTGATGGAGCCCACATCATCTCCTGTCTCTTCATCAAGTCCCCATCCCTGGACAACATATCCTTCCGGGTTTACAAGCTCGCCGGATTTATTGAAATGAAAATTTCCCGCCCGTGTATAGAATGTATTGGCAGCGTTTGACTGGCGCACAACAAAAAAACCGTCACCGCCGATGGAGAGATCTGTCGTATTTCCGGTGGACTCAAAAGAGCCCTGGGCAAAATTCTGGGAAACATCCCCCACGGCCATACCCCGACCGACCTGATCGGTGCCACCTTGGGTTGCCACATTCTCGTACAAGGTGTCTGCAAAGGTCGACCTGCCCTTTTTAAAACCAACCGTATTTAAATTGGCAATATTGTTACCCGTAACCTGCAAGGCATTGCCCATGTTTTTCAAACCGCTGGTGCCTGTAAATAATGAACTTGATAAAGACATAATCTCTCTCCTGTGCTTATGTATACCCCAACAGAACCCTGTTGATTTGTGTGCCTAGTTAATTGCCGTAATGGAAGAAAGGCCGACCAGTCTTCCGGTCTCCTTGAGTTGAAGATACTTGCTTCCATTTGCGTACTGAATCCCAGATACCTCTTCGGAAACAGATGTTTTTGCCGTTCCAGACGCAGTCTGGACCGTATAATAATACAATCCATCCTCCACCGCATATCCGTTGCTGCCCGTGGCATTCCAAAAAATGGAATTCTTACCCGTCTCAGCCTTGGCCTCATCAAGGGTAAGCGTCTGGACCAGGTTGTCCCAGACGTCATATATTTTTATGGTGGCGGCTTCCTGTTTTCCAAGGGTAAAACTCAAGTCCTCTCCGGACAGCACTCCCTCTTTAACCGAAAGAATCGGCTTGTTCGAACTGATGGTCTTGCCCAGATACCCCAATATTGATTCCGCATCCTTGCTGGCGTCATCGGCATTGTATACCGAGGTTAAGGAATCGGGATCCAACAGCACCCCCTGAACCACCAGATAGGGGTTTCCATTGCTATAGGCAATACCGTCCACCGTACCGGTAACATTGGTTGGCAGTTCCTCATACCCTTTGCCCGAATTGGCAAGAACCGAATACTTATAGGTTCCGTCGTCCACGGCTTTACCATCTTCATTTGTACCATCCCATTTGATAAGCTGAACGCCCGATGCTTTTTTCCCCTGGTAAAGGGTTTTAATGGTTTCACCGGAACCGTCGACAATCTTTACGATCACGTCCGAATTTACGGATAAATTATAAAAACCGCCGGACACACCGCCTTTTTCCACCTGCATGGAATCCACATTTCCGGCGACCTGCTTGCCCAGATATGACATCAAATCTTTTTCCGAGTCATTGGAGAAGGATTTTGCCAGATCTTCCATGGACCCATTCAGGTTCATGAGCTGTTCCAATTGTGAAAACTGGGCCAGCTGTGCGGAAAAATCGGTACCGTCCATGGGATTTAGCGGATCCTGATTCTGGAGCTGGGCCACCAGCATGGTCAGAAAGTCGTCCTTTCCAAGGTCATCATCTCTTTGATTTTTTTCAGTGATTGTTGACTTGTATGAACTGCTAAGCGCATCCAGTGATGTATTTCCCGTTGAGCTAACTGACATGGCATTTCTCCTTATGCAACAAAATGATATGATCCGTCCTGGATCGCAGCAGCTGAACTGCCAGCATTCCGTCCTTGGGCGTCAATGGAATCAATTCCATTCTTTCCTTTGTTCCGGTTTTTCCGGTTGGAATTATTAAACGCATTGTTTGTATCGGCCATGGATTGCTTAAAATTGCTGTTCATCTCCACATCAAACTTGTCCAGGCTGATGCCGGCTGCGGCCAGAACGGTTTTAAGCTCATTCACATGGGAGGCCAAAATTTCCTTGGCTGCTTGATTTTCAGTGATAATGCTCACCTTCATGCTATTTCCCACATTGTCAATGGTCATGACAAGCCGCCCGAGTTCGGCCGGCTTCAATTGGATTCTCACGGTATTTTCACCCTGATTTATGGCCCTGACAATGCTTTTTTCCACCTGGTGCATCACATAGGTGGGCATGCTTCTGAAGGTTTCCTTAGCTTTCATGGCACTCCCAAGCAAGTCTGTTTTAACATCAGATGCGCTCACCTGGAGAGACTCTCCTGTCTTGGCAGAATCCGATTTGGCAGATCTTATGATCTCCTCCCCGTCCTTGAACCGGGATCCGGAGTTAACGGATGCCTCTGATTTTCCCCACAGCGAAGATTCAAGTTCCTTGAAAAATGACTCTGATTTCACCGTGGAGCCCGACTGATCCTTGGCAAACAACATATTTTTGTTGGGTTTATTCTTATCCGGAATCAACAGATCCGTTTCAAACTGGTTTTTGATCTGCTCCTGGGAAAATTCAGCTGCACCAATCTTTGCCGATCGAATCTCAAGGTGTTTAAACAATGAATCCACGAGGGTATCAGACGATTCCTTGATCTTGCCCACTGGCGAACTTGCATCCCCCTTGCCCGTGATCGCCTCTGCCTGCTTTCTGGTGTCAATCAATTTTTCTTTGCGCGCTTCCAGGGAGACCAAAAAATCACCCAAGCCAAGCTGGCCAGCAGTGTTTTCAGGCAGTGCAAGCCCTAATTGTTCAAAGAGCATTGAAAAAGAGGTGTCCCCTTCCTGGGTGTGAAAGGATTGGCCTGTGCCTGTGCCGAGGGATTGGGCTTCAATGGCCTTGAGGTGATCGATGACAACATCAAGGCTGATTCCCTTTTGTCCCCTGTCAGCCTGGGTTACAATCTGGTCGACCTTTTCCTTGGGAAGGCCCAGGGAATTCAGGATGGAGACGATAAAGGGCAGGCCGGATGTTTCAATGAGGGCTTCCTCATCCACAGTTTCATCTTCATTGTCAACGGAAAGTTTAAAAAGGCTGTCCATTACAGTCTTAAGACTGATAGCTTTGCCCTCTGCCTTTTCGGACAACCCGGAAATCAACTCTTCCACCTCCCCCGGCTCAAACCCGGCCTTTAACAACATTTTCTTTAAGGCTTCAAGGCCCTTGGCATCAAGGGTGATATTGTTCAAATCTCCGTCAGACAACGTTAAAAACAGGTTCTGCAATTTTGAAAGAAAGGGCAACCCCTGTTCCTTATCCACTTCATCTAAAAATAAGGTTTTCGCTTTTTCCAGACTTTCTTTTTTCCCTGAAACTATCGTTCCTGCAGCAGCCGATTTGTCTGAAGCAGCTGTTTTAGCGGTTTTTGCATCTTTGAGTACCTGATTCAGATTATCGGCAAACAAGGAGTTTCGATTTTCTGACCCCCCAAAAGTCCCGATTCCGCTTGGCAGAGCTTCTGCCTGGACCAGGTTTGAAAACGCCATGTTTATGTCGGAAAAAGCCAAATTCATAGGGCACCTTTTATTAATTTCATTTGCGACATAAATGAGCAATGATCATGCCATCTGGAATGAAACCAAAATTTACCTTAAAAATCATATGCTTATAAAAAAAACTTGTTTTTCCCAGTATGGATTTACTAAAAAAATTGGAATATATTGCCACACCCAGAACAGGCCCTGGGAAAATATTACCTAACCATTTTCAAAAAAAGAGTCTCATTCATATTGTCACAGAGGGCATAAGATTATGTGTTCTGGGAATTATTGCACAGGCAGGTTGGAACTAACGTTGAAGAAGGTGCCTTTATTTGATTTGCCGGAACTTTAGAAGATAAGAATTAAGGCGACTCATAGGAAAGATCGTCTATGCTCAGAACTTTGGAATGAACCATTCCTAAATTTTATTTATTTCGTTTAAACGCCAGCCGTTCGCTGATTTTAGCCGCTTTTTCAGAATCAACAAAGGCCAGAATCTGGGAGGCGGATGCTTCCCGCATTCTCAAAAAAATTTCCTGGGCCACGTCCAGGGTTATTTTATCAACAATCAAGGCCGCATCTTTGGGTTTCATACCAGCGTACATTTTTACAAGTCTTCCCAGCTTGGCTTCATATGCAGCCTCTTTTTCCAACTCTTTTTCGGTTTTCTTTTCGTCAAGCTGTGCCATGTCATCATTTATCTGTTTCTTTAAAATTTCCAGGGCTGCCAGTTTTTCATCAATCTGTTCTTCATATCTTTCCAGTTCTTTTTTTTCCTGGGCAAGTTCTTTCTGGCTTTTCTCGATCAAATTTTTCTTATCTTCAAGCCCCCTTAACACCACTTTGGCAGGGTCGGGGCACTCCGGGCACGGCGGACATGGCTCTTGGGGGGCTTCCCCGGCCTTTTCTTTTTCATCTGCTGCACAGGCCTTTTGGACAAACACCTTGAAAATCAGGTCCTGCTTGCACCCCATGTCGGTAAGGCCTGAAAATAAAAGACAAAGGAGAAGAAAGAAAATAATTTTTTTAATGGGTGTCATTGGAAATTTCCCTTGCTTTTTTTAAAGATGAAATTTCATCCAGCTCTTTTTGTTCTGCCACAAGCAGTTCCTGGTTATACGCTTTTGCCTGCTTTTCTCGTAACCGTTCCATAGCCTTTTTGTCAATGCTTCTTTTTTTGAGCGCAAGACGTTTTTTTTCAAGGACCTTGTCCAGTTGAAATTTTTGCTCTTTTTCCTCGCCAATCATGCGTATCACAGCTTCTATGTAGGACTGATGCTGTTTGAATTCCTTTGCTCCCACCCCTTTTTCAACAATTTGTTCCAGTTGTTGGGTTGAGTGGCCATGGGTTGTTTCCAGTGAATCAATCTGTTGTTCACAGGCTGCAATTTCCATTACCGTCTTGGCCATGTCCTGCTGGGCCATCCGCTCAAGGTGCTTTCTAAAATTTAGCAAAGCTTTCAATTTAAATTCAAAGCGCTTCATGGCAACCTATTAATTTTTTATCTCCAATGCCTTTTTCAATCCCAGCACACTGGCTGAATGATCGATTCTCACATCCATGTTCTGACGCAAAAATTGATTGATTCTGGGCATGAGTTTTTTGGCCCGGTCCACCTGGGGGTCAGACCCGTCCACATAGGCGCCGATGGTGATCATATCCTCTGCATTTTTATAGGATGCCATCACATTCACCGCTTGCTCCCTTAAGGCAATATGTTCAGGATCACTCACGTCCCGCATCACCCTTGACACACTGGCCATGACGTCAATGGCCGGATAATGTCCCCGATTGGCCAGATCCCGGGACAGGACAATGTGGCCGTCCACGATGGAACGGACTGTATCCCCCACAGGGTCATTCATATCATCCCCCTCCACAAGAACCGTATATATCCCTGTGATGGACCCCCCGCTTTCCAGGTTGCCGGCACGCTCCAGCAGTATGGGGATCTGAACAAAAAAAGAAGGGGTATACCCCCTTGTGGTCGGCGGTTCTCCGGCAGCCAGGCCCACGTCCCTTGAGGACATGGCAAACCGGGTAATTGAATCCACCATGAGCAGGACATCTTTTCCCTGGTCCCTGAAATATTCTGCAATGGTGGTGGCCAGATAAGCCCCCCGGATTCGTGTCAGCGGCGGCATATCAGAGGTGGCCGCCACAACAACCGCCCTTTTTAATCCTTCTTCCCCCAGGGTATCGTTGACAAAATCCTTTACCTCCCGTCCCCGTTCTCCCACAAGCCCGATGACCACCACGTCGGCACTGGTATGCTTGGTCATCATGCCCATGAGAACGCTCTTGCCCACGCCCGATCCTGCCATGATGGCCACCCGCTGTCCCTTTCCCAGGGGAATCATGCTGTTGATGGCGGCCACCCCCACGTCCAGGGGTTCTCGTATGGGTTTACGGGCCATAGGACCGACGGGTTTTCCATACAGATAATACTGAGCCTTGGCTTCAATGCTGCCTTTGCCGTCAATGGGATCCCCCATTCCGTCGATGACCCTCCCTAAAAGTTGATCAGACACCCCCACCATTGGAGAGGCGGCCAACGGAATGATCCGGCTGCCAAGACTGATACCCCGGATATCTCCATAGGGCATGAGCAGGGCTTTTTCCTGTTTAAACCCCACAACCTCGGCCTTGATTTCAAGGCCCTGGTTGTTGATGATGCGGCAAAGGCCGCCTATCCCCAGCCCCAGGCTATCCCCTTCTGCAATAAGCCCCACAACCTGGGTGATACGGCCTTCCGGCTGGACGGTTTGAACCGTATCCACTGCCGTGAAATATTTTTGAAAATCAATTTTTGTTAAGCGCTCCTTTGTCATGACAGGCCTGCTTTTTTAATAGCGTCGTAGATGGCCGAAAGCTTTGCTTCAGGATCCGTCGAAATCGAAGCAGTTGCGGTTTCTATCTTGCACCCCCCCCTCTTTATAAGGGGATCTGACTTGACCGCCACATGTTTTAATGACCCGACTGCCTCAAAAAACTCATCCTTGACCATCTCAATATAGTCGTAATCTTCCGACGCGACATTCAAGGTTATTTCTTCCGGGGCAACAAGGCTTTTCACTGCATCCAGGATGGTATGTTTTACAATTTCGTCATCTTTTTCCAGGATGGCCAGGACCGCCTTTTCTGAAATTTTAAAGATCAGAGACACAATCTGGGCTTCGTATTTCTCAATCAAATCGTCCAGCAGCCGGTCCGAGACTATCAGGGCTTCCTTTAAAGGGTCAAGGATTTGCAAGACTTCTTCCCGAATTTGCACCTCGGCTTTTTCCCGTCCTTCCTGATACCCCTTATCAAATCCTAGGGTCTCTCCCTTGGCAAACCCTTCGGGCTCCCCCTTTTCAAACCCTTTGGGTTCCCCTTCTTTAAATCCCTGGGCATATCCTTGGGCGATTCCTTTTTCCTGCCCCTCAACCTGGCCCTGTTCAAATCCCTTTGTATATCCCTGTTCAAAGGCCTGCTCTTCAATGGAAATTTCAGGATCAACATCTGCCGCTTTCGCTTCCGACGCAATGGTTTTCGGAAGACTTGCTTTCCCAAAGCGTTTATTCCGGTCCTTGCGTGTTTCCTTGATCAAGGGCTCAAAGGGTTCTGCCTTGACTTCCTTGTCAAAGGAGAACAAGGTCTCAAAACTGACAGGGCCTTGTTCTCCAAGCTCAGAAGGGTCAAACAACATCTTGAACCGCGCAAGATCCGGTATGGCATCATCGGATTTATGGGAAAGCTCATCATCAAAGGCGTCAAGTGTCTTTAAATCGATGAGTTTGAACGCATCTCGTTCATTATCAGACAAGGACATCATCCTTTCCTTTACCAAGGGTTATGGTTCCATCAGCCTCAAGTTCCTTGGCTGCCCTGACCACTGCCTGCTGTGCATCCTCAACCTCTGCCAGGCGGACCGGCCCCATTGCTTCAAGGTCGTCTTTCAGCATTTCACCTGCTCTCTGGGACAGGTTGGAGAATATCTTGTCCTTCATCTCTTCCGTGGCTGTCTTGAGGGCATAGGTCAACTGCTGGCCTTCCACCTTCTTGAGAATTTCCCGCATGGCCGTATCATCGATACTCGTCAGATCTTCAAACACAAACATCAGGTTCCGGATATCATTGGCCATTTCGGCATCATCTTCCTCAACAAATTCCATGATGGCATCTTCTGTTGACTTATCAACCCCATTAATAATATCCACGAGAACCTCCAGGCCGCCGGCTTTTCCACCAGGACCCACCGCACCGCTTAGTTCCATTTTCAAGGCCTTGTCCACATCCCTTACCACGTCTTCGGAAATCTGGCCCAACTTTGCAATTCTCAGGGCAATATCCCCTTTTTGCTCATTGGGAAGGCTCATCATAATCTCAGAAGATATTTCCGACGGCATATGGGCCAGGATCATGGCAATGGTCTGGGGATGTTCACCTTCCACATATCCTGCCAGGGTCCCCACATTGACATTACGGCTCCAGATAAAGGGTTTGTCCTGTTTTTTCTTCTCAAGATCGTCCAGGATGGCCTTGGCATTGGCCTCCTTCAATGTTTTGGAAACAATGTTCTTGATAAAGGCATCCTTTTCAACAATTATTTTTGATTCGCCCTCAAACCGTACAACAAAGTCCTCGGAAACTGCCTTGAGCATTTCCGGGGTAATATGGTCCACCTTTGACATCTCAAAAGCAATCTCACCGATCTCCTGTTCGTTCATTTTTTCGAACACGCTGGTGGCATAGTCTTCGCCCATTGCCATCAGAAAGACGGCCGCCCTTTGGCACCCTGTCATATTTTCCGGATCAAGTATATCAACCATATTCCCTACTCCTCTGTTTCGCTAACCCAGCCTTTGATAATATTGATGGTCTTGAAAAGATCTTTTCTTGCATAATATTTGGCTTTTTCAGTAACAGACATATTGCTCAGATAGGCTGCCCGCTCACTTGCCGTCATCTTCTGTAAGAAGGCTTCCTTCTGCTCTTCGGTCATCAGCTCAAGGAATTCCCTCTGCTGATTTCCATTCATATCAACGAACTGGGGTTCTTTTCCCTCTTCTTCCAGCAGGCCCAGTTCATCGGGACCCGGCAATGCTTCCTGTTCCACGGTAACCTTGATATCCTTGACGGTTTTGATAATCGGACGGATCACAAAGAGGAACAAGGCCAGAACCAATAGCAGATTTGCAATGAGCCGGCCATATTCATTCTGGACCATGCGCCACCCGGTCAGGGCCGCCGGAGCCGTATCCATATCCGTAATGGACGCAAAAGGAAAACACTCCATGGACACCTGGTCACTTCGCTCTTCATTATACCCCATGGCCTTGATAACGATATCTTCAAACTGCTTCATTTCCGTGGCAGGCCTGGGCACATATATCCGTTGCTGGTTACCGGTTTCATCTGTCTTAAATTCATATTTTCCATCAATGACCGCAGCCACGGAAAGTCTGTTCAAAACAGCCATGGGCTTCCGGGTTTCCCGAACCCGCTTGCTGATCTCAAAATTTAAGGTGTCATCACTTTTGTTGACCCGTTCGTTGCTTTTTTCTCCGGGTGGATTTTCATCCACAATGGGATTTACACTGGAAGGAATCCCAATGTCTTCTGTCACCTGGGTCACTTTTTCAGCCTTGTTTTTACGGCTTCGGATAAATTCGCCTCCCCTTTCAAAGGGATCATAGATTTCTTCATTCATATCGTTTTTTGAGAAATCCATTTCCGATGTCACCCGGACAATGGCCTTGTCTTTGCCCACAATCCGTTCCAGCATGGTTTGAATTCTTTTGGTCAAATTCTCCTCAAACCGCACCTTATACTGGTATTGGGCATCGGCAAGATTCTCCGCATCGATGCGGGCCTGTTCTGCTTCGGATTTTCCTTCGAACAAAATTCTGCCGGCTGTATCCACGATGGTCACAAGTTTTGGGGTTAAGTCTTCTACGGAACTTGCCACCAGATGGGCGATGGCGGTTACATTTTCCTTGGAGATATCGGAATTGAGTTCCAGAAGGATGGAGGCGGACGGTTGTTTTATTTCCTCAACAAAAACAGACTCCTTGGGCATGACAATCATGACCCTGGCACTTACGACCTCATCAAAGGCGGCAATGGTTCTGGACAATTCTCCCTGGAGCGCCCTTTTTTTATTGATCTTCTGTACAAATTCAGTGGTCCCGAATTCCGTTTTGTCAAAAATTTCATATCCAACCCCACCGCCCTTGGGTATCCCTTCCTTTGCCATGGTAAGCCGGACATCATAGACAATGGATTCAGGCACCATGATGGTGGTGCCGTCTCCTGACAGGCGATAGGGTGTATTATTGGTTTTAAGAATATCCACAACAGCTGCGGCATCTTCTTTGGTCAGTCCGGCATAGGCAGTCTTGAACTCGGTCTTGTTGGTCCAGATAAACATGGTGGTAAATCCGGCGACCAAAACCATGATAAAAAGCCCCAATCCGATTTTTTTGGAAAGGGACAATTCTCTAATTGTTGTTAGTATTCTTTCAATGACAGGATTCATCCGGCTGCTCCATTTTGTCCTTTATAAACAAATTATTCCCCGATTATACTTGCATGCGCATGACTTCATTATAGGCTGCCATGACTTTATTTCTCACCTGGGCCAATAATTTCAAAGAAGTGTTTGCAGAACCCAGGGCCATCATCCCTTCATGAATTCCCATCTTTTCCTGGATCACTGCCTCAATTGATTCATCCCCAATATTCTGTTTTGAATTCACATCCAACACGGCTGCCTTTACCCGCTCGGAAAATTCAGGACTCCGTCTCTGAATTCTCCGGGACAAGGGTTCCGTATTCAGGGAAATTTTTGTGTTTCCGATACCATTCGTCTCTGCCATTGATGCCTCCTAAATTATCTTCCGATCTCCAGGGCTTTTGTCACCATATCCTTGGTGGTTGACAAGGCTGTAACACTGGCCTCATAGCTTCTTCTGGCCACCAGCATGTCGGCGATTTCCGTCAAATGATCCACATTGGGCATTCGCACGTACCCGGTTGCAGGATCTGCATCCGGGTGGGCCGGGTTGTACACCAGGGCAAAGTCCTCCTGGGACCGGACGATCTGGTCCACCTTTACCCCGTTTCCGTTATCATCCTTTTTGGGTGGACCCAGTTCAATGGGAGCCAGTTCAATTCCCGCTATTTCTTTTTTGGCCTGTTTTTTTTCGATCACACTTTTGAATGAGTCGATGTCCTCGCCCTTAAACACCACCATTTTCCGCCTGTAGGGTCCGCCCTCAGCAGTTCGGGTGGTATCTACATTGGCAAGGTTTTCCGCGATGATATTGAGTTTGGTACGATGGGCTGCCAGGGCAGTACCGCTTATTTTTGCTGCATTCAGAAGATCCATATTTTATTTCCCCCCTTCGTCAATGGAATAATTGAGCATCGTCATTTTCCGCAACAGCAACTCAGCTGTGGTCTTATATTTGACATTGTTTTCCATCAGATGCATCATTTCCGTATCAATATTGACAGAATCCAGGTGATAAATATCCACCTCTTCACTATTGCTCCCGCTCATTGAGAACGCTTCCTCCTCATAAGGAGACAAATGCCTTTGATGGGTTTTCCCCAGGTAATCGGGTTCCCGATCTCCCATGGCCCGCTTCAGCGTTTTTTGGAAATCCAAATCACTGGGTTCATATCCAATGGTATCCATGTTCGCGATATTGCCGGAAATCAAATTGTGACGTCTGGCAGATATGTCCAGGGAGTTGGCAATAATTTTAAGGGGTCGGCCAAAAATTCTTGAATCTGTCATTTTCCTCTTTGCTCCCGATTAAATAAAAACGCACCCTTGTCAACACTTCATGCCGAATTCAGGGTTGCAAATTATATGCCGGGATGGAAATCAGAGACTTTCTTTATATTCGTTGAGTTTGTTTCTAAGAGTTCTGACGCTGATACCCAGTATTTTAGCCGCATGGGTCCTGTTCCCTTCGGTCTGGTCAAGGGTTTGAAAGATCATTTTCTGTTCCATCTCCCTCAGGGAACCTGTAGACAGGTCCAAAGAACCTTGTTCGGCGGATTCCTCCGGCAGATCTGCCTGGAAATCCACCCCGTCCAACAGGAGGTCCTTGGGGGTGATAAATTCAGAATCCGCCAAGAGTACGGACCTGTGAATAATATTTTCAAGTTCTCTAACATTTCCGGAAAAAGGATGGGCTGAAAGAAATGCGATTGTCTGATTTGTCATTCCTTTGACATCCCTTCCGTCAATTTTGCAGTATTTTTTTATAAAAAAATCGCACAAGAGCAAAAGGTCGCCGATTCGATCCCGCAAGGGAGGGATAACAAGGGGGATGGTGTTTAGCCTGTAGTACAAATCCTTACGAAAACTCCCACTTTCAACCGCTTCCATGGCGTTCCTGTTGGTAGTGGCAATGACCCTGACGTCCACTTCCACAGGCTCTGTTCCCCCCACCCGATCCACAACACGTTCCTGGATCACCCGTAATAATTTTGCCTGGAGATGAAATTGCATTTCCGTAATCTCATCCAGAAAAAGAGTTCCCTGACTGGCCAGCTCAAACTTTCCCAGTTTTCGGGAGATGGCGCCTGTAAATGCCCCTTTTTCATGGCCGAACAACTCACTTTCCAGCAGATTTTCAGGCAGGGCTGCACAATTGATGGCAACGAAAGGCCCTGCATGTCTCCGGCTTTTTTCATGGAGATATTTGGCAAACAACTCCTTGCCGGTACCGCTCTCCCCCTGGATCAGGATCGAGGCACTGGAATCGGCCACCCTGGATGCCAGTTTTAAAAGATTCAGCATCCCGGGATCCTGGGTGATAATGGTCGCCTGCTTGTTTTGATTCCGGACTCTTTTTTCTTCCTGGGGAACGTCAACTATTTTTGATAAAAGCGCCCTTCGGGCACTCAGTTCCAGCTGGCGAAGGTCAACGGGCTTAACCAGATAATCCATTGCCCCGTGTCGCATCAGATTTACGGCATAGTCCACCACAGGCTCGGGTGTGATAATAATGGTCTTACAGTCCAGCTGGGTATCTGCAATTGTTTTTAAAAACTCAATGGCGGGAAATCCGGGGGTGGTGTCATCGGCAATGACAATATCGGGTTTGTTTTCGACGAGATATTCCAATGCCGTTGTTCCGTCTGGAACAGCATCCACCAAAAATCCCAGATCTTCAAATAACCCGACATAGGCCATCCGTTCCTTGGGATTTTCCAATATAATGAAGATTCGGTGTCCGGGCATATAAACGTTCTGCTTTCCACCCCTTAAGAATTTATTGCTGTTTCTGCCAGTTCCAGGGTACTCAGACGTTGTCTGGCAAGTCGTGCCCACACAGAATCATTATTGCCTGCAACCTGCTCAAAGGCTTGTTTGGCCTTATTGAGGATATTGCCCTTTTGATAGGCGTCTCCCAGTAAAAATCCCAGGTTGGCCTTTACCCTGTCCCCTTCAGAAAAACCCAATGCCCTTGAAAATGCATCTGCCGCCTGGACATAGGATTGCAGACCCAAATAGGCATTGCCCAGGGTCTTGTATGCCTCTGTCATGACCGTATAATTTTTGCCGGGTGCCGCGGCAAAATCCTTTATTGCCTGCTCGCGAAGCTTGGATGCGGTTTTCAGATCCTTCTTTTTTTCATATATATCGGACTGCAGAATGAGGATGCTTCCCTTTTCCAGATATTTGCCTGAGACGGCATATGCTTTTTCCAGCGTTTCCGCAGACCGATCAAACTGGTCTTTTTCCATGTAGATCTGCCCCATGCGGATCAATGCCTCAACCCGATGCACATCCTTTGGAAATTGTTTGGAAAAAGCTGCCAATAATTTCACTGCATCGTCATCCCTGCCGGATTCATCCATGGCGACCCCCAGACCAAAAAGCAATTCAGGAGATCGTGTAGACCTTTTATACTGTTTATAGGCATTGATCAAATGATTAAATGATTGTTCATATAAACCTGCCTTTGAATAGGCGGTACCAACACTAAAGGCAATCTCCCGGCTTCCCATCTTGTCAAGTTTGATATGCTCTGATTCATATCGGTTCAGAACCGAGGTGTACTCATCTGCCTTTAATTGCTTTTCAAACAAGGCTTCATAGGCTTTTTGCATCAATTTTATTGCTTCATACTGCAATCCCCTAGGGTGGGTTGACAAAAGATCCTCAATTTCCTTAATGCATTTATTATATTCCTTGTTCTTCTGATAAATCTCAGCCAGCCGCATCATGGCGATCCGGGCATAGGTGTTTTCCGGAAATTTTTGTTTGATCATCTCATAGATCTCAATTTTTTCCTGGTCGGTTTTCAAATACCGCGCTATTCCGATGGAGGCATTGATATATCCTTGTGAATCCGGAAACTTTTCCCGGACCAGTTCATAGATCCGGGTGGCTTTTTCCGGATTGTTTTCCATCCCATAGGTATCCCCCACTTTGCTCAAGATGACATCTCTTTCGGGAATCCCCGGGAACAGATTTAACAGGCGCATAAAGGTTTGTCTTGCCGGGCGGTTCAACCCCAGCTCAAAATTGGCACTTGACATGAGCTGCAGCAGTTCAGGGGTCTCATATATTTTTTTGACATTTAACTCGACCACATAATTAAACACAGACAGGGCGTCAAAATATTGTTTCTTCTGATAAAGCGCCTTTCCATATCCGATCCCTGCATCGGGGATATAATTATTTTCCAGAGGAGATTCAAACACCTGTTTGTAAAACTGCAATGCCTTATCCGTATACCCTTTTTCAGCATAAACGCCGGCCAGGTAATACGCCACTTCCGGCATCCCTGAATATTGCGCATATCCCTGCTTTACAATATTAAAATACCCCTCGGCCGCCGAAGTATTTTTTAAAGCCGTATGAATCATGCCAATGGCGGCATAGGCAAAGGGTACATAGTCAGATTTCGGGAAAGAAACCAGGGCATCCTGAAACATCCTTTCCGCCTTGATCAGGTGGGTATAATCCTTCTCTAATATGCTTTTATAGTAGGTATAGGCTCGCAGGTAATACGCCTGCTCACGGCAGGAAGAACCTTCTTGCGACAGATAGTTCTCCAGCACATCAAAGGCCTCCTTATCCATTTTTTTCCCCATCATGAGAATGGCCTTCTCAATCTCTTTTGATTCACACCCAAGCGTTTCAATCACCCGGTATAGATCGCTGATATCCCCTTTGAATTCATTTTTTTCTCTTTTTGGAGGGGCGTACAAGGGCGGTGTTAATTCTTTGACGCTCTTTTTATCCACAGGCACACCCATTTCCTGTTTTTGAAGGTCCGGGGCAGGTGGCGCCTGGGGTTCTGGAGTTTGGGGCTTGGGACTGACCTCTGGTTTCTTTTCTATTGTCTTTTTTTCAAGTGGTTTTTCAGGCAATTGGGGTTCAGACACCTGGGAAACGGTTTTTGCCGGAACCTGCGGAGGCGGCGGCACAGCTTTCACGGCTTTCCCAAAATTGATTAAAAAACTTGAACCAGCGGGATTATAACCGGAACGGATATCTCCAAAGGGTGTTTTGCCGGTCACCATCACTGCCACCACATCCCCCTCAAGGGCCTCAACACTGATGCCCTTGATTGCCGGATTGTCTGCGCCAAAAATCTTGAAATTCTTTGACAGCATCGTGTTCTTTAAGGCCACCAGCAACTCTTTTTCCTCTATTTTGATGACCTTGACAGGAACCTTTTGGCCAACAAAAAGCTGAAGGACCAGGGGATTGCTCCGGATGACAATTTTTTCTATTTTTATTTTTGCCATGGCAGTGCCTGGTATGAATACCAGGATCAACATCAACAGGCCTGTCTGTTGAAACAATCTCAGATACTTGGTGCCAAATTCTCTCATAATCTTTTCTTGCCCTATGGTTTGATAATATTAGAGAATTAACAAAGCAAATAATATGCCATGGTAGAATATTTGTTGCCGGTTCAAATCTGGAAACCAGCCTCGCCAAAGGCCATACCCAAGACCTGACAGCAGATATCAAATACATGCAAACATCAATAGTCCGTCAAAAAAATGGCATTTCCGATTCAGGCCTGATATCCATTTTCTTAATTTTTTCAACCAGGGTGGTCCGGTTCATCTTCAGCATCTCAGCCGCCTTGGCCTTTACCCAACCGCTTTCATTCAGGGCATGGGAAATAAGCGCTCGCTGATAAAGATCTACGGCCTCGTTAAAGCCGATCTCATTGGTAAAAAAAGAAGCAACAGAGGGGGAAGTTTTATGGGAAGAAGCATGGGTCATACATTCCGGCAAATCGCAAACCTGAATATCCGTGTCCTCCACAAGCACTGAAATGCGTTCGACCAGGTTTTCAAGTTCTCGGATATTGCCGGGCCAGTCATAGTTGAGTAAAACCCGGGCGGCCTCATCTGAAAAGCGTTTCAACTGGTAATCGGGAGACCGCTGCAATAAATTGTTCTGAAAATGATCTGACAATTGAAGAACATCCTCCTTACGCTCCCGCAAGGGCAGAATATGAATGGGAATGACATTGAGCCTATAATACAAATCCTCCCGAAACCGTCCCTTTTCAATGGCGACTGAAAGATCCTTGTTGGTGGCGGAAATCACCCGGATGTCCACTGAAATGGTCTGGGTTCCGCCCACTCTTTCAAACTTACGTTCCTGTATGGCCCGCAACAATTTGACTTGTAAATTCGGACTCATATCCCCGATTTCATCCAAAAAAATCGTCCCCTGGTCTGCGATTTCAAACCGGCCGACCCGTGAACGATGGGCACCTGTAAAGGCGCCTTTTTCATGTCCGAACAACTCACTTTCAAGCAATTCACTGGGAATAGCACCGCAATTGATAATCACCATGGGACCATTCCGTCTGGAACTATTGTTATGAATGGCTCTGGCTATCAACTCTTTTCCCGTACCGCTCTCTCCTGTAATCAATACGGAAGAATCCGATCCGGCAACCTTGCGAGCCCTATTAAGGACTTTAAGCAGACCCTTGCTTGCACCGGCAATACCGCTTCTGTCGAATTCGGTTTTTCCGATACCCTCATCCGATCCCACAGGAGTTTCAGATGCGCTTGCAGCAATGGGAACCAGACTCATTTTAAAATCTTTGCAAGCTTGTCTGAAATGGCCTCTGCCGTAAACGGCTTGACCACATAATTGGAAACCCCTGCCTGAACCGCTTCAATAACATTCTGCTTCTGGGCTTCCGCGGTTACCATCAGAAAAGGCTTTCTGGCATACCGGGAATCTGCACGCACCTTTTTTAACAATTCAAGGCCGGTCATTTTGGGCATGTTCCAGTCTGATATTATAAGGTCGATGGCCTGATTTTCCAGAATCTCCCAGGCAGTTGTCCCATCATCAGCTTCCACAAGATTTTTAAAACCAAGTTGTTTTAAAATATTCTTAAGAATACGGCGCATGGTAGCAAAATCGTCAACAATCAGAACCTTGATGGATGTGTCCATTGCCACATTTTCCTCCTTATATGGATTAAAACTCCTTTTCTACCTTTCAAAACATACCTCAATCGTAAATTTTCCACCCTCGGTACTGAAGGGGATAGCTATCTTGGGTCCATCTGAATAATGCCGGATACTGTGATTGCGCCCAATGACAACAGAAGGTATAGCTGCCTTGAATACCTTCCCCACCTGTTCGAGTTCTCTTCTTGCCTGCCCGGAAATCATGTTGGTCAGCTCCCCGACCGCATCAGCAATTTCATCGTTCAGGCTTTCCATGGCTTCACCAAACATATTGGAGACAATGGTCAAAATGCACTTTTCCTCAAAGGTCACTGCTATGGTGCCGTTGGCAACCCCTGTCAGACCCAAAATACCCGTGACGTCCCCCACAGCAAGATTGTCTGTTTTCACATAAGGCCTGCCTGCATCGACCTTGACAAACGCCATGGTTTCCAGCACATTTATTGTTGCGTTTATAAAGGGATTAATTAACTTAACATTCATTGCGTTTACCTTCCGGACAAAGCTTCTGTCAAGCCGAATCATCCACTCGATTGTAACGAACAATATTTTTTAAATGGGAATAGGTATCCACATCCATAGAATCAAAAGCAATCCCGATCCCCGTATTTGTCTGTCTTACAACGCTTCCTTCCATGGACAATTTAATTTCTTCTATCCCGCCGGTCAGATATACGTTCACGCAACAGGCAGTTCCCATTGCAAATTGTTTGTCCGTACGGACAAAAATCCCTTTCAGGCTAAGATCTTTTGAACTGCCCTCAAGATCCATTTGATGTGCCTGGGTTTTGAGTATAATTTTAATCTGGGTAGCAAACCCAACTCTGGAATGTTTACGCCTTTCATCATTTTTTGAAGCGGCCATGGCAGATATACTCCGTCTTTCGTCTTGTCACGCGGTTATCTTTTTATCAAATTAGCACACTTTAAATTCATGCTCAAGCCATTAAACATCATCGCGCAATTGATCTGAAATTTTTAAAAAGGCAGCAACCGCCACAGGGTCAAACTGGGTGCCTGAACCATTATTGATGATGTCCACCACAATGCTTTTCTCCATTTTTTTCCGATAAGACCGATCGGAAGCCATGGCATCATAGCAATCCGCCACAGATAAAATCCTGGACAGCTTTGGAATCTGCTCTCCTTTTAAACAATCCGGATATCCTTTCCCATCATACCGTTCGTGGTGATGCCGGATGATTTCCATCTCCCGGTCCCATAATCCCAGTTTGCTGATGATATCGGCGCCGATCACCGGATGTTCCTTAATTTTCTCATATTCCTCATCGGTAAGCCGGCCGGGCTTCAGCAGAATATCATCCCGAATCCCTATTTTCCCGATGTCATGGAGACTCCCGGCAAAATTAATCACATCCAGTTCTTCTTCGCTGCAACCCATTTCAGCAGCAATCATATGGGCATATTTGGCGACCCGTGTGGAGTGTTTCCGGGTATACAGGTCCCGGACTTCCAGGGCGGTAACAAAGGCAAATAGTGTAGAAAACAAATTTTCATAAATATTTTCATATAAAGCAATGTTTTCAATGGCAGATGCTGCTTTCTGGGTAATAAAATTCATATAATAAATGTCTTTTTCGCCAAAAAACGTCTCTTC
>VMSR01000272.1 GCA_013792075.1 Desulfobacula sp. | reverse complement strand
CGGCAGCTTCGTAAAAAAGCTGTTTGATATCCATGTCCAGAATTGCAAGGGCTTTGGGGTCCTTGTGGTTCAGATGGTTATCACAGGCGATTAAACACGCATCCAGCCGGTTGAGATGCAGTTTTGTAAACCGTTCTGCTGCCATGGTTCCGATGACCGCCTCAAGTTCCAGTCGTGCCTGGAACACATTGGTAATGGTGTTCAGTTCCAGTTCCATGACCTGAATACCGGTCCTGGGAAGGATTTTGACCAGATGTTCCCATTCAAGGCGGGAGAGCACTGTCCGAAGCGGGGTGCGACTCACCCCGAATTCCTTTGCCAGGACCTGTTCTTTGAGGATCTGACCTGGGTCATATTCAAGGTAAATGATGCGGTCCCGAAGGGTATTATAAATGGATAGGTTCATGGGCAATTATGGAAAAGTACCTCCAATGGGTGAATGATTTTTTTTGGTATACCTTAATAATACATGGCGGTTGTTTTTGCAAGGGTTCTGGTGTGGATCACAATTTAATCGGAGAAAAACAGGTTATATTCTGGTTGACAATAAAAATTTTTTTGGTATACCATAAAAACATCATAAAAATATTAACCGAAATCCACTTCATATCGTGGGCGTATTTTTAAAGCATGGAGAGAACACTATCTTAAAGATCAGGAGAAAGAATGGAAGATAAAAATATAAGCCACGGCCTCTGGGCAGCCACTGCAACAGGAAAACCCGAACTGGCATCCCTTCAAGGAGAGCACAAGACAGAGGTGGCTATCATCGGCGGCGGATATACCGGGCTGTCGGCAGCCCTGCACCTGTCCCTGGCAGGCACCTCCTCCATCCTGCTGGAGGCCAATGACGTGGGGTTTGGCGGGGCCGGCCGGAATGTGGGACTTGTAAACGCCGGGCTCTGGCTCATGCCCGAAGATGTTATTAAACTGGTGGGGACCGCCCATGGCCCTACCCTGATTGATGTCCTGGGGGCATCGCCTGATCTGGTTTATGGGATTATAGAAAAGTATAAAATTCCCTGCGAACCCTGGCGCCATGGGACCCTTCATTGTGCCGATTCCATGACCGGATATAAGGCCTTGCAGCAACGGGAAAAACAATGGCAGGAACGGGGGGCGGATGTCCGGCTTCTGGAAAAGGATGAAGCTGCTCAAAAAATCGGCAGCAAGGCGTATTTTGGTGCATTGCTGGACAAGCGGGCCGGTACGGTTCAGCCCCTGGCCTATGCCTATGGTTTGGCAGGGGCAGCTCTTTCTGAAGGGGCCACCCTGTATAACCAATCCCCGGTCATATCCCTGGTAAAAGAATGGGGGTTCTGGCGGTTGAAAACCCACCAGGGTTCGGTTCTTGCCAAATCCGTGATCCTGGCGGTCCAGGGATATCCCGAAGCCGCCTTTGCCGACCAGATCAACACCCTTGTTCCCTTTAATTATTTTCAATTTGCCACAAAGCCCCTTCCCCCCGCTATTTTAGAAACGGTTCTGCCGGGGAAAAATGGCGCCTGGGACACCAACCTGATTCTCTCTTCCTATCGCCTGGACGCCATGGGCCGTTTGATTATCGGCAGTGTGGGAAATGTGGAGAATGTGGCCTGGAGCCTGAACAAGGCCTGGGCGAAAAGAAGCATCCAAAAGGTATTCCCCCAGATCGGAAAGGTGGATTTTGAACATGGCTGGTACGGCAGGATTGCCATGACCCCCAACCATATTCCCAGGTTCCATGTTCTGGGGGATAATCTGGCCATGGTTTCAGGTTACAATGGCCGGGGAATCGGGCCGGGCACCGTGTTCGGAAAATTGCTGGCAACCTATATGATGGGCGGTTCTCCTGACACGATTCCCCTGCCGGTTTCTGAAATAAAGCCGGTTTTCATGCGGTCTTTACAGGGGCTTTTCTATGAAGCCGGTTCCCGTATGTATCATCTTGTCCAGAGACGGATTTAAAAGTGATTTTTCTTGTCAGACGGATTTTCCGGGGTGTGGTACCCGTAAACTTTTAAGAAAGTATGGAGAGGCCAAATGAAGGCAACCGTGTGCGAACTTCCCCATGACTGGACCTGTTCTGCTGCCATTCAAAGGGCGCTTTCAGATCATTTGCAGGAGAATCAAACAGATCTGCTGCTGTTGCCGGAGATGCCGTTTTATAAATGGCTTTCCGGCAGTAATGTCCCCGACCCCCTGGCCTGGCAGGCAGCGGTTTCGGCCCATGATGGCTGGATGGAAAAATTAAAGGATCTCAGGGTGCCCATGGTGGCAGGGACCCGGCCCATTCTCAAAAACGGGCACCCCATAAATACCGCCTTTGTCTGGACCCGGGAGAAAGGGGTTCAGTATGTCCACGAGAAGTATTATCTTCCCAATGAAGAAGGTTTTTGGGAGGCCACCTGGTATGAACAGGGTGACGGGGCCTTTGAGGTTGTAGAGGTGAATGGGATCAGGATTGGATTTTTGATCTGTACGGAAATGTGGTTCACGCGGCATGCCAGGGACTATTCCAAACAAGGCATTCATTTGCTGCTCTGTCCCCGGGCCACACCCGTGTCTTCGGCTTCCACCTGGGTGGCGGGCGGCCGTTCTGCGGCCTGGATATCCGGGGCATTCTGTCTTTCATCCAATTTTAACGGGCCCAATACCCCGGACATGGCGTTTGGCGGAACCGGCTGGATAACGGAACCGGATGGGGGCCAGGTGCTGGGACTTACCGCCGCCACCACCCCTTTCCTTACAAGGGAAATTGATATCCAGGCGGCAGTGGAAGCAAAAAAGACCTATCCGCGATATGTTCAGGAATAGGGGGTCAAGTCTTTCCTATTTGCTCAGATAAATATCCACAAGGTTTTTCCGGCCTTTTATCTGCATGGGCCGGGGATGTTTCACAAGAAGCGTCTGGACCTGGTGTTCCGGAAGGAAGGCGGCGGTGTCTGCGGAAACAATGATACGGGCGGAAAGTTCCCGGGTAAGGGATTGGAGACGGGAGGCCAGATTGACGGCATCCCCCACCAGCAGATAGGATAAGCGGTCCGGGCTTCCGATATTGGCTGCCAGGACCTGGCCCGTATGGATGCCGATGCCATGGGATAGGCAGGGGGTTTTTTGAAGTGCAAACCGTTTGTTCAGGGCAGCAAGCCTTTCTTCCATATCCAGGGCTGCGAAGAATGCATTGGACGGGTGATCTTTACACGAAACAGGGGCTCCGAAAACCGCATAGATCTCATCTCCGAGAAATTGGAGAATCAGGCCGGAATGGGCGGTTATGGCAGCACTCATCTCCTTGAAATAATCGTTCAAAATCCGGACGACACGTTTGGGATCATTGGCTTCGGTCATGGGGGTAAAATCTCTCAGGTCTGCAAATAATATGGTAACATCCTTGAATTCTCCGTCCAGGGGGATCCGGCCGGATATGATTTCATCCCTTACCTCGGGGGCAACGTATCGTCCGAATGCATCCCGCAACAACTCTTTTTCCCCAAGGCTCTGGATCATTTTGTTTGTGGCATCTCCCAGGATGCCCACCTCATCATTGGAGACCACCTTGACCCGGGTATGGTAATTGCCCTGCTCGATTTCTTTCATGGCTTTCAATATGCCGTTTATGGGGTCGGCAATGGATCGGCTGACCAGACGGTTTAACACCCCGGAGCCCAGAAAAAAAAGGACAAAGACCACCAGGGAAAAGATTAAAACCCCCTGGCCATAGGTTTTGGCGGACATTGTGTCCGGGTCCACTTGCAAATAAAGGATAAAAAGGGTCAGGACAATGTTGGCAAGGGGAATGAGGCTTGCGAGCCGGTACAAGGCCCGGATGCGTGTTAAAAGGGAAATTTTGATGGTTCCCTCCACACAAGCAAGCTCTCCTGTGGGAAAGAAATAAGGAATCAGAACTCTTCTGGCATGGGTTTCCAGGCCGAAAAATATAACGGCAGAGGAAATTAATCCCACCATGGTGGACCTTATGGAAAAGGTTATGGCAGTGGTGAAATCCATTTTATTGAGGGCAAAGATGCCGCCGAAAAGAACCATGGGGATAAAAATCCAGAACACCATATTCACCGGGACCATGATAAAGGGCAGATTGATCAGCCGTTGTTTTGCCCTTTGCTCAAGGGCGGGGGAAACGGGGTGGTGTTGACCTTTGAGAATCAGACATTCGGAGATGGGGGCGAGCACACCTCTTAGGACTGCAAGGAAGGGAAGACTGGCAAGGCCGGCCGCCAGAAGAAGCAAGGCAAGCCGAAAGGGGCCTCCGTGTCGGATAACCTGGAGCCGTGCGATTATAAAATCAAGGGGTGTGGATAGGTTAAGGATTGCGATCACCAGTATCCCCACCATGGTAGCCCCCAGGCCAATAAAATAAAATCCCGAAAGGGAGGGGGATTTGGGAGTAACAATCATAGGGATCGGGCTCCTTTTCGGGTCACGCAATATCTATCTGGCCGGCAGTACTTCCAGCCAGTATCCATCCGGATCAGTGATGAAATAAATGCCCATTCCCTTATTTTCATAGCAGATACATTCCATTTTTGTATGGAGGGCATGGGCCGCATCAAAATCAGGGGTCTTAAAGGCAATATGGAATTCTTCATCGCCCAGGTTATACGGGGTTTTCTGTGATTTGAGCCAGGTGAGTTCCAGTTTGTTGGCCGTGGTCCCGTCGCCTAGAAAGACAATGATAAAACTTCCGTCGTCTGCCTTTTTTCGTCTCTCTTCTTTCAGGCCAAGGGCTTTTTCGTAAAAGACCAGGCTTTTTTCAAGGTCCAGCACATTGATGTTAAAATGGTCAATGGTAAATTTCATTGTTCTATCCTTTCCATGGGTTAAACGAGTATGGATTAAAAAAGTAACAAAAGAATGATCGCAGACCCCGGGAGTTGGGTCAAGAAAAAAAATGCGGGTAGAGGCGGACAAATTTTCCATGATATTTGCATGTCCCGTGTAGCCTGGTTTAAATAAATATAGCCTTTAGTTTTTAAGCAGATTAATATAATATATTTCATACACTAAATTTAACGGCAAATACCCAATGGGTGGAAAGGTTTCGTGGCCCCGGGGGAAAAGGAGACAATTGGATATTATTCCGGATATAAATGAAGTGAAATCCCGTTGGGACCAAAAAGACCCTGAATTTGACGGAACCTGCCGGGAGCGCATGGTGCTTCTCCTGAAAAACGATTGCTGCCAGGGAAATCGTCAACGGCCCTTGAAATTGGATCTGCGGGGAATCAGTTTGAACAATGAAGACCTGTCCGGTCTTGACCTGTCCGGGTATGATTTTTCCCATGCCAGTATGAACAGGATAAATCTTGCCAAGGCCAATCTCAGTTATGCAGTTCTTGCAGGGGCCAGCCTGGAAAAAGCCATTCTGGATGAGTGTGAGTTTATCGGCGCCGATCTGACCCATGCCGGCTTAAATGAATGCAGTGCAAAAATGGCGGGGTTCGGCGGGGCGAACCTTTCCCACGCAAGCATGATTAATGCGGATTTGACCGATTCGGTACTCAGCCGATCCATACTGGTTTCAGCCGATCTGCGGGCGTCGAATCTGACCAATGCGCGCCTGTCGGAAGCAGACCTGTCCGGGGCGGTTTTTACACGGGCGAATCTGGAGAAGAGCGATTTAAAACAAAGCAATGTGGCCAACACCAATTTTGAGCTGGCCAACATGCAGGGGTGCCGTCTGCTGGGAATCCGGAACTTTACAAAGGCGGGCTGGATCGGGGCGGATATCCGCAATCTGGATCTTCGGGGTGCCTATCTGGTCCGGCGGTATATTGCAGATGAAAATTATTTGTACGAATTTCAGACCCAAAGCCGGTGGCATAAAATTATTTACTGGATCTGGTGGTTTACCTCGGACTGCGGTAGAAGTATCTTTCGATGGTTTGTGTGGCTGCTGACGGCTACCCTGATATTCGCCGGCATTTATACCCTGGTGGATATCGATTACGGCGCCCATGCCACCTGGTTTTCCCCCATCTATTTTAGTTTTGTAACCCTGACAACCCTGGGGTATGGAGATGCGGTCCCCGCCTCTTTGGCGGCCCAGATTTTTGTCTCCCTCCAGGCCATTACCGGATACATGGGGCTGGGAGGATTGTTGAGCATATTGGGAAATAAAATGGCACGCCGTGCTGAATAATAAATTAAGGTGAGATATGTTTTCTTTTTTTAGCAAAAAGACAGATCCAAAAGCAAAATTAAAAAAAATACTCAAGGGGTATGAGCTTCCTTCCTTCCCGGCGGTGGTGATGGAGATCCTTCAGAAAATCAGAAGTCCGTATTCTTCCATCAGCTCCATTGCAGAGTCCCTTTCCCTTGATCCGGGAATATCGGTGAAGGTTCTGGGCATTGCCAATTCCGCTGCATTCTCCCCCAGCAAACGCGTGGAAAACCTAACCCAGGCCATTGCCCTGGTGGGGATATCCCAGTTGGAATCCCTGGTGCTGGGTGTGGGCGTTGCAAAGGGAATCCCCAAAAAAAGTTGCCAATGGCATGACCCCGCATCCTTCTGGCTGACATCGGCCAAGCGTGCCATGCTGGCAAGTGACCTGGCCCATATTCTCTGTCCGGCAAAGGAATCTGAATGTTTTACAGCCGCTTTTCTCCAGGACATGGCCTTGCCGTTTCTTGCCTGCCAGCGGAGTGAGGAGTATGATCCTATTTTTAAGGCCTGGCACCTTGAGGGCGGAGACCTGGCCGCCCTGGAAAGGGAGCGCCTTGACTGGGATCATGCACAGGTGGCTGCCTGGATCTGCAGCGAGTGGGGGCTTCCGGAAAATATAGCCGCTGCCATCCGGGGACACCATGGACAATCGGTTCCGGACCATGAGTCTCTGGGACCTGTCCGGATTGTGGCCATCCTCAGGGAAGACCCTGACAATTCCGGTATTGAAGAAATGATTGCCGAGGCCCAAAAGACCTATGGCATACCCGAAGAAAAGATGCTGGACATAATTGCGCCTGGATTTGAAAAGGCAAAAGAGTTGGCCCGGCTTATTATATAACCCTTGCGATAGAATGAACAGAATATGGAAATTGAGCGGAATTTCAGACTTTTCATCGGCAAAGTCCCTGTAATCGAACAACCGGCCGGGATATCGCCTCTTCCCCGAGCGGCCGGGACAGACCTTGGATTGTTCAGGGACCTTAATGCCCATATTGCGGTGTTGGATGGGGCAGGCATGGTTGCCGGCGAGAACAAGCCCTGGCATGAATTTGTGCCAAAGGCTTGTAAAGATTTCCCCGTCTTTTATCCGGGAACCCATTATATGGAGACGGTCATGAAATGGGCTCCCAGAGGCCAGGAATTTGCCGCCATGGCCCCGGGCATTCAAAGGGTCATGGCAGGCGATTTGGACAGATTCGACCTGATCTATGCCATAAAGTCCAACGGGTGTGATATTTGGCTCCAGGTGGAAATCACCCCGTTCCCGCCCGGGGTGCTTGTTTTTCACAAGGATATCACCGAAACCAGACGCAAGGAGCAACACCACCAGCAGGCCAATAAAATGGAAGCCATCGGAACCCTTGCCGGCGGTATCGCCCATGATTTTAACAATATTCTTGCCGGTATCATCGGGTATTCCGAATTGATAAAAGAAGACATTGAGGCCCTTGGGGGGGTGGATGAAAAAACCCATGAACGCCTGGACAATGTCATCGGGGCATCCATGCGGGCCAAGGATCTGATCCATCAAATCCTTACCTTCAGCCGGTTCGGGCAAGAGGAAAAACATCCGATTTCTGTGAACAGTCTGGTAAAAGAGGTGGCCCAGTTTTTAAGGGCCTCCCTGCCGGCCACCATCCAAATCCAACAATCCCTGTATTCTGAAAGTCTGGTCATTGCAGATCCCACCCATATCCATCAGATCCTCATGAACCTTTGTGCCAATGCCAGGGACGCCATGGGCGCGGAAGGCGGGATACTGTCCATCCGCCTGGAAGATGTGAGGCTGTCTGGTAAAAAAATTCTTGATGCGGACAGGGTATTGGCCGGCGAGTTTGTCCGACTGAGTGTGGGGGATACGGGCACAGGGATTCAACCCGAGATCCTGGGAAAGATTATGGAACCGTTTTTTACCACGAAACCCAAGGAAAAGGGTACCGGGATGGGATTGGCGGTTGTGCATGGGATTGTCCGGGGTCTGGAGGGGGGCCTCTTTGTCTCTGACAGACGCCCCAACGGAACCTGGGTTGATGTATACCTTCCCCTCCACGGCAAAAACCTGCCCGCTGACAAAAAGGACCCAGGCAAAGAATCCGTAAAAGGCGGGACCGAACACATTATTTTTGTGGACGATGAAGTGGCCCTGACCCAAATTGCCAGGGATTCCCTGGCCAATTTGGGATACCAGGTATCTGTTTTTTCCGACAGCATGGCGGCACTGGCCGATTTTAAGGAAGATCCAGGGGCCTTTGACCTTGTTATTTCAGACATTACCATGCCAGTTCTGCCCGGAGACGCTCTGGTCAGGGAAATGCGCCGAATTCGACCGGATATTCCCGTCATCCTTATCACAGGAGCAAGCGAGAGAATGGATCCGGACCGCGCAGAGCAGATGGGTATAAATGCACTGCTCTATAAACCCATGATAAGTTATGACCTGGCGGCCACCATTCGCAGGGTTTTAGACGGGAAACACTGATGGCCACTATCCTGATCATTGACGATGAAGCCTATATCCGGGATGTGCTGTCCAGCCGGGTGGAACGTATGGGCCACACGCCGGCCGCCGCCGCAACCCTCGACATGGGACTCAAGATTTTAAACAAGGATCCTGTGGACCTTGTTTTTCTCGACGTCAACCTTCCCGACGGCAGCGGCCTTGATGCCCTGCCCCAAATAAAACAGAGTCCGTCCTCACCGGAAGTGGTTATCATCACGGCTGTGGGCAGTGCAGCGGGTGCTGAGCTGGCCATAAAAAACGGGGCCTGGGATTATATCGGCAAACCCTTTCAAAAAGAAGAGATTATTCTTTTGATCCGGAGAACCCTGGAGTACCGGAATGCCAGGCTCGCACAACACCAAATCCCCATGCTGGAAACCGATGCCATTGTGGGAAAGTCTGTTTTAATGAAAGCGTGCATCTGCCAGGTGGCCCAGACGGCCGCCAATACAGCCAATGTGTTGATCCAGGGGGAGACCGGAACCGGCAAGGAATTGTTTGCCCGTGCCATCCATGACAATTGTCGTCTCACCCATGACAATTATATTGTGGTCGATTGTGCGGCCCTGCCCGAAGCGCTCACGGAAAGCCTATTGTTCGGCCATAAAAAAGGCGCATTTACCGGGGCGGAAACTGCATCGGAAGGATTGATAAAAGCTGCAGACAAAGGAACCCTGTTCCTGGATGAAATCGGGGAATTGCCCTTGTCCGTCCAAAAGGCATTTTTAAGGGTTCTCCAGGAAAAGCGATTCAGGCCCGTGGGCAGTTCAACAGAACTTGTCAGCAATTTCAGGCTGATTTCGGCCACCAATCGCAACCTTGATCAAATGGTCGACCAGGGGACCTTTCGCCAGGACCTGCTTCACCGGTTGAAAACCTTTACCATCGACCTGCCGCCCCTGCGGCGGCACAAAGAAGATATCAACAGCCTGGCCCTGCATTACATGGAAAAATTATGCACCAAACACAATATCCCCCAGAAAGCAATGCTCCCGGACACCCTCAAGGTGTTGACGTCCTACGACTGGCCCGGAAACGTAAGGGAGCTGATCAATGCCATTGAAAAGGCCATTTTGTCCGAACCGGACCTGCCCCTGCTTTACCCCATGTTCCTTCCCGCCAGGGTCCGGGTTTTCCACGCAAATGAGGATCTTCGGGAAAAAAAAGCACTGCATTCAACGGCTGACCCCATTGAAAACCCTCGTCCCATTGTGCCCACGATTCCCTTTGAATCCGTTTTGTCCCTGGGAAACTCGCCGGATCAGATTCCCAGTTTAAAAAATTATCGCAACACCAGTCTTGAAAGAATAGAGACGGTTTATCTCAGATACCTGATGCAGAATACCGGCGGAAATCTGGAAGCAGCTGCCCGGATTTCAGGGGTTACCAAGAATCGGCTCTATTTTCTCATGCGAAAATACAAATTGCCCTTAAGGTGATTTCGCCTTTCATTGTTGCAAGACAACAATTGGGTGTTGCGGCACAACAAAAGAACAGATCCGCAAAAAGGGCAGGGGTAAGCTTTTTTTCAAACCGATTGTAATTAAAGAATAAAATCAGTTTTTGCCCGCGTGTGTGTTCCTGGCACATTTCTTGTAATCCTAAAAATATAGAACTCCTGAACGAAAAGACGACACTCAACCGCTTTACCCAGGGACAATACAATGAAAGTCCTTATTTATAACCGGCAGGACTGGGATATTATTGGACGTCTTCAGCAGACACTGAAGGCCATGGGCAATATACGCCTGTTGCATGCCAGGGACAGGAAAGGATTTAAACATGCCTTAAGTTCCTGTTTTGCCGGAGAGACCCTTGTTGTGTTTTTCGTAGAGGGAAAAAAGGATATGGTTTTTCTGGAGTCCGAGGAAATGGAATTTATGGATATAAAACTGATCATTTATTTTACGACAAAAAAACCGATCTTTTTGCCCGTGCATATAAGCTCTACCCCAGGGTGGTGACCGGCGCCTTTGATAGCGACGCATTTTTGCCGGCTGCCGTAAGGGGGATACTTTTAAACCTGATGGGGCCAAGGGCGACACTTAACGGCTGATATTATTTTGATACATAACAAAAATATGGATGAGGAGAAAACGGATGAAAAAACTCAAAGACCTTAAATTGAGCGTAAAATTGATTGGCGGCGGCCTGATGGCCGTGGTTATCCCCATGGTGATCGTTGGCATTATTTCCATTAAAACAGCATCTAAGGCCCTTGTGGAAGCAGGAAAAGGAGAGGTCACCCAGGTGGCTGCGGATCTGGCCGGCACAGCAGAATTGTTTTTGGAAGAAGAACTCAAATTTGCCAATCAAATGGCCCTGTCCCCCCTGATTGAGGAGGCAGTGAACCAGATGGCGGAAAACGGCATGGATGCCGCCATGCCGGCCATTGAAAAACTGGATCAGTATTTTGGAAAGGTCCATGGGAAGATCGGTGCAGATTATGAGCTGTTTATTGTATCAAACAATGAGGGCCTCACCATTTCCGACAGTGTTAACGGAGCCCTCAGAAAAAAGAAAATTTCCATAGCCGATCGGGATTATTTCATCGCCGGCAAGGCCGGCAAGAGCATCATCAGCGTTCCCATTATATCAAAGGCCAGCGGCAATCCTGTGGTGGTGGTTTCCGTGCCCATTAAGACCCGTTCCGGCCAGTTCGGCGGCGTGTTTGGTGCCGTGCTGAAACTGGATTCCCTTTCCCAGAAGCTGACATCGGTTAAGATCGGCGAAACCGGGTATCCGTTTATGATCAATAGGGAAGGCATTGTCATTGCCCATCCCAAAAAAGACTTTATTTTCAAACTGGATTTAAAAACCCTGGCAGGCATGGAAGAGATTACCCGCCGGATGATGGCCCAGGAATCCGGTGTTGAAAGATATACCTTTAAGGAGACCCAGAAAATATCCGGGTTTGCGCCAGTGCCGGCAACCGGCTGGAGTATTGCGGTCACCCAAAATAGGGATGAATTCATGACACCTGTGAACAAAATGATAAAATACAATAGCTTTGTCGGTGTCATTGTTCTGGTTATTGTGGGGGTTCTTATCTTTATGGTCTCCCTGCAGATCATCAAGCCCATAAACGATGCCGTGGCAGGACTTAAGGATATTTCCGAAGGCCAGGGCGACCTGACCAAGCGGTTGACGGTGACCAGCCAGGATGAAGTCGGGGTTCTTTCCAAGGCGTTTAATCTTTTTATCGACAAGCTCCAGACCATGATCAAGGATATCACCCAGGGAGTGGGCACCCTTTCTTCTTCGTCCACAGAGCTGACCTCCATTGCAGAAGGAATGTCCAGCAGCGCCCGGCATACCTCTGAAAAAGCCAATACAGTAGCAGCGGCAGCCGAAGAGATGACCGCCAATATGAATTCTGTTTCCGCTGCCATGGAGCAATCCAGTACCAATGTCAATACCGTAGCAAGTGCTGCCGAAGAGATGAGCTCCACCATCAACGAGATTGCCCGGAATGCTGAAAAGGCCAGGGATATTTCCATGAATGCCGTGGCCAAGGTCAATGAGTCCACGACCAAAATGAATGAACTGGGCGCTGCTGCCCAGGCCATCGGCCAGGTGGTGGAAACCATCACGGATATTTCCGAGCAGGTCAACCTTTTGTCCCTGAATGCCACCATTGAGGCAGCCCGGGCAGGAGACGCCGGCAAAGGGTTTGCTGTTGTGGCCAACGAGATCAAGGACCTTGCCAAGCAGACATCGGAAGCTTCCATGGATATCAAGGCAAAGATCGGCAATATCCAGGATAGCTCCACCAGCACCCTGGCCGGTATGGGGGAGGTGTCCAAGGTTATTTCGGAAGTCAGCGATATTGTCGCAACCATTGCCACGGCAGTGGAGGAGCAGTCATCGGCCACACGGGAGATCGCTGAAAACATTTCCCAGGCGTCCACCGGCATTGAAGAGGTGAACCAGAATGTGAGCCAGAGTTCCATGGTGGCCGTTGAAATCACAAGAGATATCAGCGATGTCAACCAGTCTTCAACGGAAATGGCGGACAGAAGCGGCGAGGTAAAGCTGAGCGCGGAAGATCTTTCCAAACTGGCGGCCCAGCTGGATGAGATGGTGGGCCGGTTTAAAATTTAAAGAAAACACCTGTATCCTGTGGCCGTATTCTTTCGGCCGCAGGATTTTTTTATCGGATTCAATGGCTTTGTTGTTTTGTATCTGGTATATTCCGCTGGTATTGTGGCCAAGATGGAAGGAATTGCAAAGTTGAATCTTTAAGAAAAAAGTATGAAGAACCGATGATCGTTACCCGCACCCCGACTGCAGGCCCCAGGATCTGTCTGGGGCTTATATTTTTTTGTCTCCAACTAGGCTTCATGCCTTCCCTGTCAGAGGGATACAACCAGTCTCAATATCAGAAATTTCAGAAAAATATCCTTGATTACCGTTCCCGCCTGAATCCTGACTTTAAAAAGGTCAGGCGTCAAAGAACCCGGTATATTATTGTTCACACCGCTGAGTTGGGTCTTGAGGCAACACTGCGGGTGGTTTCACGGGGAAAGCAATTTAAAAGCGGGTATAAAACACCCGGGGGCCATGCCCATTATGTGATTGCCAGAAACGGGGTCACCTATCGGATTTTAGACAAGGAATACCGGGCAGACCATGCCGGACGGTCCATGTGGAGCGGCCAGGAAAATATCAGTGATGTTTCAGTGGGCATTGAACTTGCGGGATATCATTATGCCCCCATTACAGCCAGCCAATATACGTCTTTGGGGATACTCCTTGCCAGTTTAAAAAAGGACTACAACCTTGATGACCGGGATGTGCTGACCCACAGCCAGGTGGCCTATGGGAAACCCAACCCCTGGTTTAAGAAAAACCATCGGGGCCGCAAGCGGTGTGCAAAAAATTTTGACCGCTCCCAGGCCGGTTTGGGACAGACCTGGAAATATGACCCGGATGTCAGGTCTGGGCGGCTCATGGCAGACCCTGAACTGGCCCGGGTATTTTATTCTCCTTCTTCCCTGGCTGCAACTCGGGTTCTGGGATCAACGTCCCTGCCTGAAACCCCGGTCCCGGCATCCCCTTCCCTGGCTGAAACCCGGGTCCTGGGATCCAATATCATATCTGCAACCAATTCAGCCTGGTCTATTTCCGGCGAGGATTACGATAGTCAGACAACAGTTTATCTTCTTCCCGACGGCCGTACAATTCCCGGGAACCGGATCACCAAAACCATTGGCTGGAACCGTTTGCCCATGAACACAAAGGTGCTGCTCAACCAGGACGCCAATCCTGCGGTTGTCCAGCGCCAGGTCCAGACCCCGATTAAGACCATTTCCGAAAGCATGACGGCCTGGTCCTATGCAGGCCCTGCCTTTCGGGAGGACACCACCATTTATTTTTTGCCGACCGGTCGGGTTTTTCCCGGGTCAAAAATTGTTGACTGGGATGATCTGCCCCAAAAAACGCGATTGCTCGTGGGGTATAAAGGGCCTTTCCCCATTACCAGCGACCAGACTGCTTATAAAATAGCCGGCACCCGCTATAAATCTTCTGAAACCATCTATTCTTTATCCTTTGGCCAGTTGAAGACCGGGGATCAGATTGCTGATTTTGGAGATCTGCCCAGGGGAACTCAGATTTATCTGCCTGTATCCATGAAAAAAAATCAATAGGAATAAAAAAGATCCTGGACCTGTTGCCGGGTTCGTTTTTTCAACAGGGCCAGCATGAGCAGAATTCTGGCCTTGGCCGGATTGAGTTCATCCGAGACAATAAAGTTATTGGCATCATCATCCACTTCCAGGTTTCTGCCTACAGTGCCCGTGGGAACCCGTGAGGAGCGAACGATGAAGATGCCGCGGTCTGCCATCCGGGCTGCTTTTTCAAGGCAGGCCCCATTCATATTTCCATTGCCGTCACCGGCAATGACAATGCCCACGGCTCCGCTGGAAACGGAACAATCCAACAGATCCGGGGGCATATCCGCACAGGCATACAGGATATCCACCCGGGGCAGAGCGGAAACATTTTGAAGGGAAAATTCACTGGAAATTGTGTGTTTCCGGAAGGGCCCCCTGAAATATTGGATATCCCCGTAAATCACCGTGCCCATGAGCCCGTTCACCGGGGATAAAAATGTTTCCACCGAGGTGGTATTGGTCTTGGTCAGGGAATGGGCACCATGTATCCGGTCGTTCATGACCACCATTACCCCCCGATCCAGGGACCGGGGATCGGCTGCCACGGCCACGGCATTGTAAAGGTTTAGGGGGCCGTCGGCGCTCAGGGCTGTGAAGGGCCGCATGGCACCGGTCATGACGACGGGTTTGGGGCTTTTTATGGTCAGGTTCAGGAAAAAGGCGGTTTCCTCCATGGTATCCGTTCCGTGGGTCACCACCACCCCGTCGGTTTCTTCTTTGGAAAGAAGCGCATTGATCCTGCTGGCAAGGCGGATCATGATCTCAAAGGACATGTCCTGGGAGCCCACATTTGAAATCTGCTCCCCATTTAACCGGGCCAGTTGTTCAAGATTTGGCACTGCCTGAATCATTCCCTCAACATTGATTTTTCCCGAGGTATATCCGGGCTGGGTGGAGGAGGGGGCAGCGCCAGCAATGGTGCCGCCGGTGGCCAAAATGCTGACGCGGGCAAGTGTTTTCATGGAAGTTTAATTGATTCTCCTTTGTTATTGGGGTGGGGTCAGGCCTGACCCCAATACCCCCTTAGCAGGAAACACAGCAAACCGCAAGGCCGCCCCGGGCAGTTTCCTTATAGCGGGAACACATGTCCTGGCCTGTTTCCATCATGGTTTCAACAACTTCATCAAAGCTGACTTTCTGACGGGCCGGGTCCCCTGCTTCCGCCAGGATATAGGCATTGACGGCAGTGACCGCTCCCACGGCATTGCGCTCGATACAGGGAATCTGCACATAGCCGCCGACAGGATCACAGGTCATGCCCAGCTGGTGCTCAAGGGCAATTTCAGCGGCATTTTCCACTTTTTTCATGGGGCCTTCCAGGGCATAGGTCATAAAGGCAGCCGCCATGGACGAGGCCACTCCGACTTCTCCCTGGCAGCCCACTTCCGCACCGGAAATACTGGCATTCCTTTTGGCAATAAAGGCAATGGCGGCAGCCGCCAGTATCCCCTGTCTCAGTTGTTCGGGGGACAAATGGTATTGGTGCTTTAACAGATAGATCACACCGGGCATGACCCCTGCTGAACCGGATGTGGGGGCTGTGACCACCCGCTGGCCTGCGGCATTTTCTTCCGAAGCTGCCATGGCATAGGCATTGAGAATGGCCAGGAAACGGCCGGTCTCTTGTTTCATCTTATGGGAGTTGGTCATCAGGACCTTTGCCTTTCTTAACAAACCAATGGGGCCGGGTAAAAGTCCATCTGCCAAAAGCCCTTTTTCAACACAGGCGCACATGGCCCCGATTATCCGGTCCAGCCCCTCGTGGATCTGGTCCTGGGCTGCCCCTGTGATGGCCTGTTCATTTTGCAGAATGATCTGGCTTAGGGGCAGTCCGGTTTTGCGTATTATCTTTCTCAGCTGGTTCATGTTCCTATATGCATGGGGCGGGGTGTTTCTTTCTTTTTCAATTTCCCCCTTGCAAAGGATAAAGCCGCCGCCAATGGAATAATATTCTTTTTCCAGCAACAGTTTGTTCCTGGTGCTGAGCTTGAATCGAAGGGTGTTGGAAAAGGGCAGGTCCTGGGCGCTGTTGCCTTCAAAATGGATATGCCGGGCTGAGAAAGGGATCTGTCCATGGTTAAAAGGGATATCATAGAGTTGTTCAGGATCTTCCAACAGCTGGCAGAGAAGGTCGCAATCGCAGGTTTCCGGTTCCCAGCCCAGAAGACCGCCAAGAATTGCCTTGTGTGTTCCATGGCCTTTGCCCGTATGGCTTAAGGAACCAAACAGATGGACATTCAGTTCCAGGGGGTCCTGCCTGTCCGGGGACAGCCGGACCATGGCATCCCGGAATAAAAGCGCGGCCCGCATGGGACCGATTGTATGAGAGCTGGATGGCCCGGGGCCGGTCTTGAATATATCAAAAATTGAGGTTGTAATACACGTGTCCATAAAATTTACCTTGGCATCAAATACCGAACCAGCCCCGGAAGAGCAAGCCCAGCGCATCATTTTCTTCATCACTCAGAGAGTCTGCAAACACGGCCAGGCGGATTGAAATGGTGGCATTGTTTCCCCAGGGCCACCAGGCGCATAACAGCAGGCCATCCTGGTCGGGATCAGATGTGAGAAGCGTCTGTCCCGGGTTTAGGCCTCCGAAATAATCAATGACCATCTGAACCACCTTAGGAGTGCTGTCGGCATTATCCGTGTTCCAGGTTTTGCCCATGTGGCGGGTTAAAATCCCATAAATCCCTTCTTTGTCTGCAACACTGATCTCTGCCAGGGCGGTCTCAAATCTAGCGTCCCATTTCCATACCCGGTTTTTTCCAAGGATCTGGGCCAGCTGGGTACAGCTTTTTTCAAGGTGGGTGACATTGTAATTGAGCATTTTTGTAATTTCCTCAATCAAAAGGTGTTGAACGGGCCATGGCCCCCATGTTGTTTCTTTTAGCAGATCTGCTCTATTTCCACCATGGCAAAATTTGTGCTATAATCGAAAAATGTCCAGGCTGTGGGTGTATAAAATACCCCCATTCATCCGAAAGCCGGTATGTGAACCGCAAAGCCGCATCCTTAGGGAAAGGCCAAAACCCCATCAACAGGAGCCCCTTTATAGTGATTCCCCAAAAATTAGAACTTTTGTCTCCGGCAAAAAACAAGGAATTCGGCATGGCTGCCATCAGCCATGGGGCAGATGCCGTATATATCGGAGCCAGCCGGTTCAGTGCACGGTCTGCAGCCGGGAACCCGGTTTCAGAGATTGAAGAACTGGCAGCCTATGCCCATCTTTACAAGGCAAAGGTCTATATTGCACTCAATACCATTCTTTTTGACCATGAACTGGCCGAGGCTGCCCGTCTGATAGGGCGTCTGTGGGATGCCGGTGCAGACGCCCTGATTATTCAGGACATGGGGCTTTTGGAAATGGATCTGCCGCCCATTCCACTCTTTGCCAGTACCCAGACAAACAACCAGACCCTGTCCCGGGTCCAATTCCTTGCGTCTGCAGGGTTTGAGCGGGTGATCCTAGCCAGGGAGCTTCCCCTGAGCCAGATTGAACAAATTTCTCGTGCAACCACCTTAGACCTTGAGGCCTTTGTCCACGGATCCCTTTGCGCTTGTTACAGCGGGCAGTGTTATTTCAGTGCTGCCATCGGCAACAGAAGCGCCAACCGCGGTGAGTGCGGCCAGCCCTGCCGTCTGCAATGGGATCTTATGTCGGAAACAGGCCAGGTGCTGGAAAAAGACAGGCACCTTCTTTCCCTCAAGGACATGAACCGGTCCGAACACATTGCCGCCATGGCCGCTGCCGGGATCACTTCCTTTAAAATAGAGGGCCGCCTGAAAGACCTTTCCTATGTTAAAAACATTACCGCCCTTTACCGGCAAAAGCTGGATGCCCTCATGACAAATGGGTCCGGGTATGTCCCTGCCGCTTCGGGCAGGACGGTCTTTTCCTTTTCACCCGACCCGGTAAAAACCTTTAACCGGGGAGAAACCGATTATTTTCTCTTTGGCCGAAAAGGAAGGATCCATTCTTTTGATACGCCCAAATCCCTGGGGCAGAAAATCGGATCCGTGGATGGCATCCATGCCGGATATTTTACCCTCAAGCAGATCCATGACATTCAGAATGGCGACGGACTCTGTTACATGGACCAGAAAGGGGTTCTTCGGGGGTTCCAGGTAAATTCAGTTGACCAGGGAAAAATTTATCCGTCGGGCCGGCTGAATCTCAAAAAATGTCCCCTTTTTCCCGGAGCCCTTATTTATAGAAACCACGATCACGCTTTTTTAAAAATGCTTACCGCCAACTCTGCTGAGCGCAGGATTGCCCTGGACCTGTCCTTTGGTGAGACCCCGGAAGGCTTTGTCCTGGAGGGCCGGGATGAAGATGGCAATCGGGGGGAGGTAAGGTTTGATATGGAAAAAGTATTCGCCCAAAACGAACCGTCTGCCCTTGCCGCCATGAACAAGCAACTGGCCAAGCTCGGGGCTTCCATGTTCTATTCCAGGGCGCTTACCCTTTCCACCAGACCCTATTTTATACCCATCCGGGACCTGAATCAGATGAGACGAAGGCTTTTGGAGGTGATGGCCCTTAAGCGGGCAGAGGCCTATGACCGGGTTCTGGCAAAACCAAGACCCGTGCCTGTGTCATACCCAGAAAGCCAGGTGGATTTCACAGCCAATGTGGCCAATGAAAAAGCCGTTCAATTTTATGAAAAGCGGGGGGTTACCCGCATTGATCCGGCCTTTGAAGTGTCACCTCCTGGTTCCGGAGCCATTGTGATGACCCTTGGCCATTGTCTCCGCCATTCCCTGGGGCAGTGCCCCAGGGAAACCAAAACCTCTCCTGACGTGTGGAATGCTAAGCTTTTCCTTGAGAATACAAAGGGGCGGTTTCAAATTGTATTTGATTGCAAGCTTTGCCGAATGAAAATTGTAACCCTGTAAAAGAAGGTATCAGTGGTCATATTGCCGGGCATATGCGGCGTCATTGTACATGGCCTCTCCATGGAGGGCTTTTCCGTAATCTCGGATGATCTGCTGACCCTGGTCTGAATTCAAAAAATCAATGAAGTCAGATGCATAAACCTGTGCAGGCCCGGCGCCTTCGGGCCGGCACAGCCCGTGGTAGGTGTTGATCAGCACCGGATCTCCTTTAAAAAGAACCTGTGTATTTTTCAATTCTTTTTTTCCCGCCGCCCATGTGGACGAGTCTGTCATAAAATATCCCTTTCCATCATCCGCTTTTTTTAAGGTGGCCATCATAAATTCTTTGGTAATGACATACCAGTCACCGGCGGGGGCGATTTTTGCTGTGGCCCAAATGCCCATCTCTTTTTTGTGGGTGCCGGAGTTGTCTCCCCGGGAAAGAAACAAGGCTTTGGCTGCCGCAATTTTTGCATAGGCATCTGCCGCAGATGTGGCTTTTGCGATCCCGGCAGGATCATTTTTCGGACCGACAATGTAAAATTCATTTGAGCCGATCAGCGAACGTTTAATGGCCCAGCCGTCGGCAACAGCTTTTTTTTCACCAGCCGGGGCATGCACCATGGCGATATCCACCTGGCCTTCCTGGAGCAATTTGAGGGATTTTCCGGAACCTGCCTTGACCCAGCACAGGGTGGTGCCGTGTTCGTCATTAAATATATTGGCCAGCTCTTCCAAAAGCCCCAGTTCTCCGGGGCTGCCCGTGGCCAGCCTAAAAATCTTATCGGTGCTGCCATAAACTGCGGTGCAGGGCTCGGTTGCCAATGCGGCCGATGAAAAAATCATTAACAGGGCGGCCATTAAAATAGTAAGTTTGAGTGTGACATTCATATGAACTCCTCTTTTCTTTATATAAAGTGTTTTCCCAGGGGAACCCATTCCCCACACAGCCTCTTTTATGGTTATTGTAGGTGAGTGTCAATATTTTCATTGCAATTAACCCATAAAAAAAACCAATACAAACCAAAACTAACAGATATTGACATATCTCTGTGGGCAATTCTTCCAAGGATCTGATTGCCCTGGCAGACAAAGCAATGTATGAAGCAAAAGAGAGGGGCAGAAACCAAAGCGTTGTAAAAATATGATGTCGCAATTTTGTTATAACGAAAAAATTAATAAGATGGATGTTTGGCATTATTTCCCCCACATGTGCTATACTCTGCTTTTTTTTAAAAAAGGTAGAGAGAATGGTTGCGTTACATATTGTATTATTGGAACCGGAAATACCCCAGAATACCGGAAATATTGGCAGGACTTGCAATGCCATGGGGGCGGTTCTGCATTTGGTGGAACCCCTGGGATTTTCCCTTGCGGATAAATATTTAAAGCGCGCCGGAATGGATTATTGGAAAGCGCTTAAGGTGAAATATTACAGGGATTTTGCAGATTTTCTTGAAAAAAATCCCCGGGGCCAGAAAGTGTTTGTTTCAAGAAAAGCCATCCACAGATGTGACCGGTTTGCCTATGCATCGGAAGTCTATCTTGTTTTTGGTAAGGAATCCGTGGGGCTTCCCGATGAATTGTTAAAGGCCAACCAGGATCTTTGCGTCAGAATCCCCATGACCCCAGGGACCCGATCCTTAAACCTGGCCAATACGGTTGCAATTTTAAGTTATGAGGTCATGCGGCAATATGCTTTTTTGGGGCTTCGGACCGCAGGAGAGTTTGATTAGGCCCAAACCGGTCCGCTGTCAAATTTTATACACCATCAAAATATGGGTCTTGTACTGATGCCGGTTCTATGGTAACTTTTTTTAATTCCAAAATTTTTTAGAAAAACAGCTTGATTTTTCCGGGTGAAGAAGGGGGTTGAAATTCTTACTCCCGGAGTTCAGAATACCTGATTTCGCCAAGAGAAGGGACCCGACCATGAAACAGCCTGAAATCGATTATTGGATTACCTGTATGCTGGAGGCCTTCGGCAATGTATCCGATTTGAACGTGACCGTGGGGAAGTGCCTCCAGGTGGAATCCTCGGGCCAGCTTGTCAATGTGCCGGTGGACCCGCCGTTTAAGGAATTGACCCCCTTCCAGGCAGAGGTTTTTGCCCTGAACCTGATCAACAATGATCCCAGGCTCCTGGAAGATCTTGTGACAACCGGGTCCTGCGATATGTCCTATTGGCTTGGCAATAAGGCTAGGTTTCGGGTGAATATTTTCAAACAGAAAAATCATCTGACCACGATATTGCGAAAGCTTGAAACCACCATCCCGAGTATCGAAAAGCTGGGACTTCCCGAGATTTTTCATCGGATGGGGGAGGAAAAAAACGGACTGATCCTTGTAACAGGGGCAACCGGTTCCGGGAAGTCCACCACCCTGGCGGCACTTCTCAATCAGATCAATGAGGAAAAGTCCATCCATGTGGTGACCCTGGAAGATCCGGTTGAGTTTGTTCATCCCCATAAAAAAGCCACCTTTAACCAAAGGGAACTGGGCAATGACTTTGATAGTTTTCCCACAGGGCTTCGGGCCGCCCTTCGCCAGGCGCCCAAGGTGGTTCTGGTGGGGGAGATGCGGGACAGGGAAACCATGGAGATCGGGCTTTCTGCCGCAGAAACAGGGCATCTGGTGGTCTCCACTCTTCATACCGTGGATGCAGGTCAGACCATCAATCGTATTCTGGGCATGTTTGACCAGGAGGAGCAGCCCCAGATCCGTCACCGCCTGGCGGACACCATCCGGTACATTGTCTGTCAGCGGCTGCTGCCCAAAAACGGCGGGGGCAGGGTTGCGGCATTGGAGATTTTGGGGATGAACCTGCGGATCAAGGACATCATCCTCAACGGTGAATCCGAAGGCAAGACCATCAATGATGTGATCAACAATTCAAAGGCCTTCGGCATGCAGACCTTTGACCAGCATATCCTGGATTTATTCCAGGAGGACATCATAACCGAAGAGACTGCTTTTGCTTATTGCTCCCATCGAAATGTCCTGTCCCAGGGCATGGATATTCTGAAGCGGGAGAAAGGGGAAAAAACCTCGGCCATTGAAGGCCTGTCCATTGACTGGAAAACAGATGAATCAGATGAAACAACCGATCAACCTTCCCATTCATAAGGAAATCCCATGATTTCACACTGCCCCCACTGCAGCGGGATGCTGCGGTTTTCAGACGCCCACAGGCAAAAAGTGTCCCAGGCCCTTGAGACACTGGCTCCGGGCCGGACCCTTAAATTTGCCTGTCCCCGGTGCAAGGAACCCATTGAACTCAACAAAGAGGGGAATGCATCTTCATTTCCCCAGGCATTAGAATCTGGAAAATCAGTACCCACCAAGCTTATCCCTCCCCGGGCCCCGGACATCTCCTGGCTTGGATCAGGAGCACTCAAGGAATCTGATCTTCTGGAGGATGTTCCCACGGCCATGGTCTTGATCCCGGACCCCGAAATACGGGAAAAGGTGAGCCGGGGCCTGGGGGAGAACCAATACCAGATCCATATTCCCGAAAGTGTTGACCAGGCCATTGACAGCATGCGGTTTAAAGAGTACGCCGTGGTGGTCTTTTGTGGCGAAGAGGATGGGACTCCCCTTGATGAACAGGATTTCCACAAGTTCATGATGCAGATGAGCATGGCAAAACGGCGCAAAATTTATTATATTCTCGTTGGGGCTTCTTTTCATACCCTTTTTGACCTTGAGGCCCTGACCCATAGCGCGAACCTGGTGGTCAACACCCGTGAAACAGACCATATCCCCCTCTTGTTTAAAAAGGGGCTAAAAGACTATGAAACGCTCTTTTCATCCTATGCCGCCACCCTGAAGCTGCATGGAAAAAGTTAAAGGAAAAAAACATGGCAAACCAAACCAGTTTGATTAAAATTGTGATCGGAATTTTGTTCTTTTTCTGTGTCCAGAGCATCGGCGCCGTGACCCCGCCGGTACCCTCGGGACAGCTGATCGATGGGTTCCGGGTGCTGCCGGTCCCAGGGAAGGGTGAACCCCTTGAGTGGATCGTTTTTCAGGGGGATTATATAAAGTTTGATATTGGAACTGCTGCCCCGGATACGATTGTCTCCATTCCTTCCCTGTCCATTGAAGAACCCTTGACTGCCCATATGGAGAAGGCCCCGTATTTTAAGATGAAAGAGACCGGCGTATTCGATCTTTTCATTGGGTCCCTTGCCGGAAGCCTGACGGTTATTGAATACAATTCGGTCAATTATGAGGCTGTCTCTGTCCAAAGGGCCATGGAGGTGATGGAAGTGTTCACCCCGCTGATTCTGGATGTCAGGACACCCCAGGAGTATGCCCTGGGGCATATTGAGAATTCCGTCCTGATCCCGGTTGGGCAATTGCAGTCCCGCCTGGAGGAATTGGCCGGTTTTAAGGATGATCCCATTCTGATTTATTGCGCCACGGGCAACCGCAGCACGGTTGCCGCAAAAATTTTGATTGACAGCGGTTTTAGCCGGATTTTTAATCTCAGGCATGGCATTGCGGACTGGGTGAAAAACAAGTTTCCCATTGTCAAGTAATCCTTTTATGACGGATGTTTCCTTAAAAAAATGATTCGCACCCTCTGGTTTTTTTTGATTATTTTTCCCCTTTTGGCGACAGGGGTGTCTTCCCTGCCAAGGGACGGTGATTTCTTGTCTTCTTCAGAAATTGCATGGCTCAAAGAATATGGACAGCATATACGATACGCGCCTATTGCCAATTATCCGCCCATCGAATTTGTCGATGGTGAAGGCTTTCACAAGGGCGTTACAGCAGATTACATCGCCATAATCGAAGAAAAGATCGGTGTCAAGTTTGACAGAGTCTATCTGAACACCTGGAATGAGGCCATTGAAGGTGCAAAACAGGGACAGATTGATGTTTTGGGCAACCTTCAAAACACGCCAGAGCGATCCCAATACCTGGTGTTCACCCAGCCGTATTTAACGATTCCCAATGTCATTATTGTGCGAACCCAATTTGAGGGAGAATTGGAGCTGGCTGAAATGGGCGGTATGCAGATTGCCGTTGTCAAGGGCTATGCCTCTATCCCTTTCATTCAAAAAACAAATCCAAAACTCAGTATCCACCCGGTGGACAATGATGAACAAGGCCTTAAAATGGTGTCCTTCGGACAGCTTGACGGCATGATCACAGACCTTTCAGTGGCCTCTTTTACTCTGGACAAATTGGGTATAAACAATCTGAAGGTGGTGGGCAACATTGATTTTGATTGGAAGATGAGCATCGGCGTCAGAAAGGACTGGCCGGTTTTACAGTCGATTCTGGGGAAGGCATTGGCATCCATCAATACCGGAGAACGGCAAAAAATTTACAAGAAATGGATATCCCATGACATCACCCCTCCATTTGACTGGATGCCGATGCTTGTATTTTTTCTGGTAATCCTTCTTGCGGTTTTTGTGGTGGCGGCGTGGAATTTTTCTTTGAAGCGCCAGGTAAAAAAACAGACCATGGATCTGAAAGAAGAGCTCAATGAACGAAAGAAAATTGAGGGGGAACTCAGACAAAGTGAAGATAAATTCAGACTGATTTTCGAACATTCGCCCCTGGCCCTTGTTCATCTGAATAAATCAGGAGTGATCACGGCTGCAAATGACAATTTGTGTAAAATTCTCGGCAGTTCCAAAGACCGGATAATCGGTTTCGATGCCCTGCAGTCCCTGGTCGATAAAGATATGCTGGCTGCCATAATAAGGGCCTTTGGGGGGAGAAAAAGCCGATACGACGGGGTCTATTTGTCTGTGACAGGGGGGCTCAGAACGCCCATCCGCGCAATTTATGCGCCGATCCTGACATCTGACGGACTTGTGGCGGGTGTTATCGGACTTCTGGAAGATATTTCCGGGCAGTTGGCTGCCGAGGCGGATAAAAAAAAGCTCGAGTCCCAGTTGCGCCAGTCCCAAAAAATGGAAGCAGTCGGTACTTTATCAGGCGGGATTGCACATGATTTTAACAATATACTTGGGATCATACTGGGGAACGTGGATATCGCCCTGATGAAATTGCCCGGGCAGACACCCGCATTGGCAAACTTGAAAGCGATTAAAATTGCCTGTGTGCGGGCAGCGGATGTTATTCGGCATCTTTTGATTTTCAGCAGAAAAACAGATCCAACGCGAAAAATAATTCACATCAACGACTTGGTTAAAGAATCGGTAAAACTTCTGCGTTCATCCATTTCAACCGCCATTGAAATTCAAACAGATCTCTCCCAAACCCCCGGGATGGTAAATGCAGACCCCACTCAGGTTCATCAGGTATTGATTAATTTGTGCACCAATGCCGGCCATGCAATGGAGGGAAGGGGGGGTGTTCTGAAGGTGACATCAAGGCCGGTTCAAGTGACCCAGGGGGCCTTGACCAACCGTCAGAAATTAGTTCCAGGTGCGTATGTTGAGTTGATTGTCAGCGACACCGGACATGGCATTGACCCTGAAACGCTCAACAGGGTTTTTGATCCCTACTTTACAACAAAAGAGGTCGGAAAGGGAACCGGGATGGGGCTTGCCATTGTTCACAGCATTGTGAAAGAACACGGCGGATATATTTTTGTGGACAGTGAACCGGGCAAAGGTACCCAGGTTCGAATATTTTTTCCAATAACAGATGAGAAGCCCTGTCCTGATCTGTCGGATTCACAAGAAACCGGATCCAAAAACCAAGGTACAAATTCCGGTGCCCAGACAATTCTTATCGTAGAGGATGAGGTGCTATTGGTAAATGTCATGGCCAGGATGCTGCAAGAGCTAGGGTATGAAACTGATCCGCAAACCTGTCCTGAAAAAGCCCTGGACCTTTTTCGATTCGATCCGTCCCGATTTGATCTGGTCATTACGGATATGGCCATGCCAAAGATGCAAGGAGATGCATTGTCCCAAAAAATTATAGAGATACGCCCGGATATTCCCATTATCCTGTGCTCGGGATTTGCCGGCAAAGTTGATATCCAGCGATTTACTGAAATAGGAATTCGTAAATATTTGGAAAAACCCTTTGGCCGGCGTCAGCTGTCTGCTGCTGTAAAAGAGGTTTTGACTTGAGTATAAGTCCTTTTTTTTCCGGCTCCCGGAGCCGGGCAACCTTAGTCAGATTCCCGATTGTCTTCCGGACAAAGGCCGGTTCAAGCCTGACTGCCAGGGAGACGATATTTTTCCACCTGCCCGATAATCGGCTTCCTGTCCAATGCAATGCTTTGTTGCCATTCCAAATAGTTGACCTATCAACTATTTGGAATATTTTGAAACCTGTACGAATCCTATAAGTACTGCTTCTTATTGTTTATATCCACTATTTTATTGGATTGGAAAATAATTTTTTACTTGACAATGCAATCGGCCTGTCGCTATTTAACAGCTATGAAATAGTTACGAAGGAGCAGATGGTTTTACAAAGGGTTGGAGGGTTATCATATTCGTATTCGTAAACTTTAGGGGGGGGTATGCCGTCAAACAAGTATTTTAAGCACGAGGGCCCGTGGTCCGATGCAAATGATCCGTTGATGTGTAGCGATACCGGCGACTGGCGAACAAAGCGGCCGGTGGTGGATAAGGAGAAATGCATTTTCTGCGGGTTTTGTGCCATTTATTGTCCGATCCAAATTGTCAAAATGAAAGGGGATACCCATTTTGAGGCAGATCTGGGGTTTTGTAAGGGGTGTGGTATCTGTGCCAAAGAATGTCCCAAAGATGCGATTTCAATGATATCAGAGGGGGATTTCAAAAAATGATTACACATGCCAAAACCAAAACACAGATTCGCGTCATTACCGGAAACGGGGCAGCTGCCATTGCGGCAAAACTAGCCCGACCGGACGTTGTGGCCGCCTACCCCATTACCCCCCAGACAGAAATAATTGAGCAGATTTCCAAATTCCACGCCACAGGCGAGATGGAGTGCGAGTTGATCACGGTTGAAGGGGAGAACTCGGCCATGAACGCTGTAATGGCGGCCTCCCTTGCCGGCGGCCGGGTATTTACCGCCACCTCTTCCTGGGGCCTTGTCTTTATGTATGATGCGGTTCTGGCAACGGCCGGGGCCAGAGCACCGGTTGTCATGGTGAATGTGAACCGTGAAACCCCGGGTATTATCGCGGTCTCCTCGGGTCAGCAGGACATGATATCCACCCGGGATTGCGGATGGATATTTTTGATAGCCGAAGACTGCCAGGAAGTGATGGACCTGGTTCTCCAGGCATATCGTCTGGCAGAGGATTTCGATATCCAGGTGCCGGTGATGGTGCATTATGACGGATTCTATCTTTCCTATCTGTCCGAAGGGGTGGATGTCCCTTTTCAGGAGGATGTGGACGGGTTTCTTTCTGTTTTGAAAGACCAGCCCGAAAGAACAAAACTGGTTCCCGGCGGAAGAATGGGCTGCGGCTCCCATGGTATTCTGGGCGGCTATCTGGAATT
>VMSR01000028.1 GCA_013792075.1 Desulfobacula sp. | reverse complement strand
TAATTTACAGAAGGTGAATTGAAATAGGACCGGATAACACTTGGAAACAACTTTGATTCCGTATGGGGAAGAAATTGGGCTTTTGTGAACGCTTCCATGAAACGGGTGCTGCTTGAAAAATCAACATATGTCATGGAGTTGGATATTTGGATTGCCTGTTGACGACAGGTGTTTGAAAGCAGCGCCATATAGGCACCTGCTATGGAACTATTGCCCATGTACTTGAACTTTTCCCTTTGAATATCCGGGAGCAATCCGATGGTAATCGCCTTTTCAATATCAAGGTATTGACCAAACCCTCCGGTGATGATCATTTGGTCAACCATTGAAAAATCCATACCGATCTCTTCAAGAAGGACAGTGAACCCCGCATAAATTGCAGCCTTGCTCAGCATCAGGCTTCGGATATCGGATTGGGTGAAGATGATATCCTCTTCTGTGTCGATATTTTTTGCAAATTCAAGAATGAAGGCCAACTCATCATTAAAAACCGTCATCCTTGGGTGGGCTGGGTTTATCCTGAATCTGCCATCCTGGCCCAGGACGCCTTTCATGTGCATCTCAGACAAAAGATCTATCATGCCGGATCCGCAAATACCCCGGGCCGTTTTGTTTTCAACCGTTAAATATCTGGGTTCAAAGGTTTCAGTATCCAGTGTGATTTTTTCAATGGCACCTTCTTCGGCTCGCATGCCACACCGTATTCCCCCTCCTTCAAAAGCAGGGCCGGCTGAACAGGCAGCCGTCATAAGAAATTCATTGTTCCCCAGTACGATTTCCCCATTGGTACCCACGTCAATGATAAGGGTCAAGTCATTATTATTGTGAAATCCAGTGTAAAGAATACCCGATACAATATCTCCGCCCACATAGCCGGCAGGGCCCGGCATAACAAATACACCAGCATAGGGCGCAGCTTTTAATCCAATTGTCCCGGCCTTGATAATCGGAAATTCCGAGATGGTCGGGATATAAGGTTCCCTTCTGATATATCGGGCATCAATTCCCAATAAAAGGTGGACCATGGTGGTGTTTCCGGATATGACGATGTTTTCAATGTTTTTATGGGTTTGGGCAAGGCATGCCAAGGCTCTTTGGGAAAGGTTGTTGATGGTTGAAAGTGCCATTTTTTGTAATTTTTTGATCCCTTCTTTTTCAGAGCAGACAATACGATTGATGACATCATCGCCGCAGGCGGCCTGACTGTTGTGGTCCGATGCTGCACTGAGCACCTCTCCGGTCTGCATATCAACGATATAGACCACAATTGAAGTAGTCCCAAGATCAACCGCCATACCCAGTGATTTCTCATCCGGGTGGATGGTCCGGACATCCACAAGTTCCGATGAACATTTCTTTTGGAGCACAGAAACCGTTACCTTCCAATTGTCCTGCCTTATCGACTGGGTCAATTGTCTCATCACCCTGATCCCGGAACTCATTTTAAGGGTATCACACCCGGCCTGCTTAAGATGCCGTTTCACTCTTTCAAGATCACTGACCGTATCTTCCATTGTGGGAGGTTCAAGCTTAAGGGTATATTTTTTGACCATGGGATCAAACGCTTGTACAAGGCCTGCGAGTTTTTGGGTGGCGTTTTCCCCCATCCCTGCTGTCTTCAGTTTTTTCTCCAGCGTCTCTTCCGGTATTCTGATGACAAGATTATCCGTAATTTTTGTCTGACAGGCAAGAATATATCTGTTTTCTTTTTCCGTATCACTGAGCAGGGAAGTGGGTATAGTATCCACAGTTCCGGATTCAAGAATCAGCCGACATTTCCCACAGGAACCTTGACCATTGCAGGATGCATTCACATATATATCCGCCTTTTGGGCCGCTTCAAGCAGGTTTGTGCCTTTGGGAATGTTTATGCGGATATCATCGGGTAAGAATGTAACCGAGAACTCTTTGGATACGGATTCTTGTGTCTCTGAATCAAACCCTTTTTTGGTCATAAAGTGAATGGGACAGGAGGGCCGGAATTTACAATAAATATCCGGGTCACGACATGCCAGACATTCTTCGCAAAGATAAATATTGTGTTTCATGCACAGATAGCGGGTTTCTATTTGAGGGTGATTGATACAATAGCCCATTTTAGTTTTCCCATAAAATTAATTGGTTATTATCTTTGCTAATCAATGGATTCCCAATGCTTCATTCAGGCTTTTTTCGATGTTTGCCGCGGATTGAAGCCCGACAAGTCGTTTGACTTCCCGGCCATCACTAAAGAGGATCAGTGTTGGAATGCTTTGTACCATATAATCTGTTGCCAGGGATTTTTGATCATCAATATTGATTTTAAATATTGTGGCGCGGCCCTTATACTTTTTGATCATGTCCGTGATAATGGGTTCCATGGATTTACAGGGCCCGCACCAGGTTGCACCGAAGTCAACCAGAACGACCTTGTTTTTCAAGCTGAACTGAAATTGTTTCATATCCATTTTAGCTGTGCCCCCCCCCTCAATGTTCGTTAACAAAATCCTTGTCTAAAAAGCCATATTCAAAAAATATACCAAAAGGAAATTGATAGCAGGGGATTTTCTTGTAACAATTTGAAATCATATATAATAAATTGATATTTCCATGTGCGGGATTTGTGTTTTCCACAAAAAGAAACGGTTTTGAGAACGCATGGTAACCCTAAGGTAACGGTTTTTGCACAGGTATGGGAAATCCTGGCTTTT
>VMSR01000158.1 GCA_013792075.1 Desulfobacula sp. | reverse complement strand
TGTCAGCGGTGGCGTGAAAATGTCATAAAATGCTTGGTTTGAAAATGTATGATAAAAATTGCCGGTTGATCCCTGATTTTGATCAACCGGCAGGTTTAAAAAGCTATTCTTTTTTTTCTTCCCGCATCCTGTAGCTGTTGCCCTCAATGACAACAGCTTCGGTATGATGCAGCAATCTGTCAAGCAATGCAGACGTAAGTGTGCTGTCATTGTTGAAGATTGCCGGCCAATCCCGGAACACTCGGTTTGTCGTTATAATAATAGACCCTCGTTCATATCTCTGGCTGATAATCTGGAAGAGCAGATCTGCTCCCGTTTTATCAATGGGTAGATACCCCAGCTCATCCAATAGTAGCAGGCTCGGTTTGAGATATTTTTTCAATTCCTGTTTTAAAAGACCGGCACGTTGTGCTGCCACAAGATTATTGACGGCATCAATGGCAGAAGTAAACAGAACATTATGGGTTTTAAGACAGGCCTGGTATCCCAATGCTGTAGCTATATGGGTTTTGCCCACCCCAACTGATCCGATAAGAATGACATTGCTTTTTTCTTCAATAAACTTCAAACGAAACAGATTTTCAATTTGAACCCGTTTGATTTTTTTAGGCCAGGACCAGTTAAACTGATCCATTGTTTTGATAACCGGGAATATGGCCATGTGGATTCGGCGTTGGACAGCCTTGTCTTTTCGCAGAGCAGCTTCCTGTTTGATCAGTTCTGATAAAAAATGAATATGTGTCCATTCTTTACGGGCGGCTGTTGCTGCAACAGATTCATAGTTTTCTCTGATATACGGCAGTTTCAAATATGCCAGAAGGGTTTCCAGGTCATGCATTTTTATCTCCTGTTTCATAAACTGATAAATCCGGTGGATCAATGGTCAAATTCAGTAAATCACTGCTCCGGATGACATGAAGAGCTCCCGGTTCTTTGGTCAGACGTGAGCGCTGTTCCAGAATATTGGTGATATATTCACTTGAAAAAGCAGTAAATTTGATGGCATCTTCGATGGCAAGGGCAACCTGTTCTTTGGGGTATATTTCACTCAGCGCAACAATTTTCCGGATATGATGGAACGGGTTTAACCGCCGTTGTCCCAGTTGCTGATAATATTCACCAGCTTTGTCGGACAGGGTTAAAAACCGCATGTAGATTACCTGATCTGCGGCTTTTTTTCTTTGCTCCAACAATGCTTTTGAATGATCAGGATTTTGAATGTCCTGTTTGCGGTCATAACTTCTGACATGCCGGGCAACCAGGTTGTGTTCATGATACAGACAAAGCCGGTCCGGGTATTTTCTAAGGGTAAGCCGGACACCTGCCAATTGTGCAGGGACTGTGTACTGGTTGCCGTCAAGGCTTATTCGGTACTGGGTAGAAGCCCGGACTTGACTGGTCTGGCCGATATCATAGGACGACACAGGCAATCGGCCAAGATGCGGCTTTTCCTGACTGAACATATCCTTCGGGCGCTTGCCTGTTTCTCCATGGGTTCTGACATTGGAAATCGTGTCAAGCCATTGCTTTGCCAGAGGTTCCATAACGCTGAAGTCCGGTATATCCAAGCCGCTCAACAGATTTTTCTTAACATAGCCCACGGCGTTCTCCACTCGGCCTTTCTCGTTTCCTTTACCAACGTTACAGGCCACGATCGAGAACCCATAGTGGTTTGCAAAATCAAGATACCCCGGGTTAAATACCGGCGCACACCCAACAGCCCTTTTCAGCACGGCTGATTTAAGATTATCCACCATGATTTTTTGCGGAACAGTACCAAAGAACTGAAAGGCATTCTGGTGGCATCCCAGAAAATGTTCCATGGTTTGCGATACCGTAAATTCAAGATACATCATCCGGCTGTGGCACAACACCATTACAAAAAAACTCAATCTGCGGGTGGTGGATCCCACCCGAACAGTGCCATATGATCCCCAGTCCACCTGGGCACATTCACCCGGTGCAAATGCGAGCTTCAGATAGGCGTTTATTTTAGGAGGACGAATCTTTCTAACATAATCCTCCACAATGGTGATGCCACCACCAAAGCCGTCTTCAGTGATGCGCTGGTAAATCTGCCTTGAGGTATATGGGTGTCTTTCCAGCATTTGAATGATATGATCTTTAAAAGGGTCCAGTTTGCTTGTCCGTGGGGCTGTTTTCCTTGTTCGGTATCTGTTTTCATTTGCCCACATCGCCACTGTCCGTTGATCCAACCCCATTTTATTGGCGATCTGGCTGTATTTTAAATGATCCCGGGTCACAAAATTTCTGATCTGCACGTAAGTTTCATAATCAATCATTGATCACCCCCACGGCACTTGACAAAACATCTGCCAAACTCATCAGTTGCCCGGAGCGGTGGGTGATGGCCTTTGGCTCAAGACTGAGAACCTGGTATATCGGCTCTTGCCAGGCAATCAAATTACTTTTGATTAAACCGGACCGGGCTTGTTTTAGACTCTGCATATCCATATCCAGTTTTTTCATGATGGATTTATCCGAATAATAGCTCAGGCCCTGGGCATCAGCGACACAGACCAGAAACAAGTACAAAGCAGACTGTTCATGGGTGCATGACTCAATATATCGGTGCCTGACCAACCGGTGATCGACCCAGCTGAAGCTTTTGGGTATTTGGCGGATTCTGTTTTTCATAATGGGTACTTTTATGATCATGGTATCCTCCTGCGTTCTGGGTTTGAAAAAATAAAATTTCCTGCCCAGATTGTTCCATACGAAGGAGGGTGCTGGCTATGTCATCTTGTAACGCAGATCCGATTATATTGGATATTAAGCCTATAATAACAGCTGGTTGTGCAGTTAAGAGATCTTGTAACGCATGGTTCTGGGACTGAGCATCAAATTGATTAGTATCGTTATTTTTTTCAGCTACTTGCGGCGTTAAGAGATCTTGTAACGCAGTTTTATTCTTTGTGCGCTTCCAGTAGCTCGGGTTATTTTGTCTCCACTTTTGAACCCGTTCGATATTGTCAGGACCCAAAAAATAATCTGCGTTTTCAGGTTTGCCCAGCCATTTTTTTTGGCTGGCTACCTTGCTTGCTTTTCGGCAAGGAGCCCTATCACAATATTCCTGCTTGTTTCTGTTTCGGTGGTCCGGCAAAAATAACCGCCTGCAATTACAACATTTTTTCTTTTTTGGCTTTTCCATTCACAGCATACCCCCACCTGCAATCGTCAAATAGTGGATATGGTTGTGTTGGAAAAAAATCTTTCAATATCAAAGGGAAGAATATGAAGAAAAATGATTAAAAAACATTTTAAAAGGGAAGAAAAAAAGAAGAAAAATACACACTTTCAGGCCGGGAAGTATAATGCATTTTCAGGTCGGCCCTGACATGGCCGCGCATCCGCCGTTAACACCCACCATCACCGGTGAAACCCGGTGCATGTTGATTGTTGAATTTTTCAGCCAGGGTTGTCAGGCATAACTTCCTTACCATAACTTTTCCCGTCTGCATTTCTCTGTTCAATATCCAGAAAAAAGGGGTTGTTATCCTATCTCAAATTGCGCCGCAGAAGTATTGCCTGGATGTTCCGTCTGCCGTCGATAATGCAATAGACAAAAACATCACATGAACGAACCCGGGAAAACCGTCGTTTTAATAACCAAGTTCCTGTTCCATGGCTTTTGCCAGGAGCGCCCATGATCCGGCGTCTTCTTTGTATGTCTTCTCGGCCAGCTTTGCGGCGTCTGCCGCACTGATCTTTTCGTTTACATAGTCGAGGGAAAGACCCGTAAAATCCAGGTGCGAATAATCACCTGACCCCGCAGTGATCTGATAGATAAACTGCGAGTGCCTGGCCGGTCCGCTTAAATGCGTGCTTGTCCAGAAGAGTGTCTCCGGATAAAGCTGTACCAGCTTTTGCTTTTCAACTTGCTTGTCGGTACCTATGGTGAACGTATCGGTCAAAATGACGGTCCGGTCGGTGATGTTCTCGATTTTCCGGCTTGCGTTCTTCCCGCCCATGAGTGCGTGGTCTCCGGGTGTATAGGTTGTGCACCATTCAAACGCCTTGCGGGCGGGTACATTGAAGTGCTGCCGGAAATGGTAATAGATTGGTGTTGGCATTGGCTTAAATCCTTTTGGGTGTCAAGGAGATTTGTATTTGCTTCGACCGCGCGTCCGCTCTCTTACTGCAGCGGTCGTGTGTATCATTGTAACAAGTTCTATTCAAGTCAAACCGTCCTTGTTAACACCATAAATAACCGGCTTGTCCGGTTCATTTGGTGGTTGGAATATCCCCCAGCTTCATGCCTGAGCGTCTCTATTCTTTATCTTCATTTTTCTGTTCCAACTGCTTGATCATCCTGTCGAAGTCACTTTCAAAGAGGCGATCCTGAATGATGCGGTATCTTTCAAATTCACTTTCGGCATGGGCCTTTGCAATTTCTGCTGTGACTTTTCCTGCGTCCTGTAGAATTTTCCGGTCTGTCACTTCGATGAACCGGTTGAGGCGTTTTTCCCAATCTTGCATCGTCATCGGGATCTGCCGTAGCGCCATATCTTCCGCAATATCCAGATAGGCAGAGACCAACCGCTGCAATTGCGCCATCTCATTTTCGGTCAAATAGTTTTTGGCTACGCTGACATCGAACTTTTGAATTTTACCTTTTGGAGCGTCTTTCCAGGTGGTCAGCCCCATATTATCTTTTTTGTGGTCCGCACGGTCTAAGATTACTTCCGCAGCCGTCTGGCCATGGATTGCCCAATGCAGTTTGTTTTGTACCATCGCAAAAAAACGCTTCGTGGCTTGAGCCGTCATATCATAATCAATGGACGAGGCATAGATATCGGTAATTTTCTGATAGAACTTACGTTCACTCAGACGAATTTCCCGGATACGCTGCAATTGCTCTTCAAAATATTGTTTGCCAAGAACAGAACCATCATTCTTTAAACGCTCATCATCCATTGTGTAGCCTTTGATGGTGAACTCCTGAATAATCGTTGTCGCCCATTTACGGAACTGCACGGCACGTTCTGAGTTGACCTTGTAGCCGACAGCGATGATAGCCGAAAGATTGTAGTGTTTGGTGTTGTAATTTTTACCGTCTGAGGCAGTTATTCGAAAATTTCGAATAACTGAATCCGCTTCCAATTCACTATCAGCAAACACCTTTTTCAAGTGATAGTTAATGGTATGCGTCTCGACATCGTAGAGAACGCCCATCATTTTTTGGGTCAGCCAGATATTCTCATCTGCATAAACCGCCTCAACGCCTCCCTTACCACTTGCCGCGACAAATGTCAGGTACTCAGCAGCCGAGGACCGGACAATGGATGTCTCTTCTTTTCCGGGGTTTTGTATTCTTTTGTCTTTATTCTTTTTCATTCGATCCTTCCCCAGGTTTTATATCTGTCTCGGGACCAGCGCAGATATTTCATCAACTCCCAATTGACGGCTTCGGCATCAAATTTTTCACTGTCATAATCACCACCAGCCCATTCCGTGTAGCTCGTATGTTCCTCGTGATTCGGATCTTTCAGGGCTTTGCAGAATTCAAAAAAACCGGGTGCTCCCCCTACATCTTCTGGTGGGCAGCATCTTTCACCTTCCAGGCAGTACAATTCTGTTCCCTGCTCCGAATTGAAATAGTGGCTGTCTTCGATCACCAACTCGTGTTCCCAGTCATCACCAAAGTCATATAGATAACGAAATGTTCGACCTTTTTGTTTGATCAGATCGCCAAGACGGTATTTTCCGCATTCAAACCCGTCTTGTTTTGATTCCGGATATTCGGTGTATCGTTTTTTTCCGATCCCGAAGTCATGGAGATGATAGTCTTTCCATCCCATGACAACCTGGATGACATCGTGGAGCCGGTCCAGTGTGATTCTGGCCGGCACCACGAACCGTCGCCAGATTTCAGGTTCGATATCAAGCAGGGTAATTTTCAACAGGTAATATCGGTCCGTCATCTTTTCACCTCATATTTCGACCAAAAGCTTCTTTTACGTCCATGGTCCTGATATATCCGGTTTTTGAAAGATTCATGGTTATTAAACGTTTTCCATTCTGTTACAACCGCAGCCAGTTTATCCAGTTTTTTTTAGATACCGGATACCATGGGGATACGCCTTTGTATATCCGCGCTCCAGGATCGAAACCAGCAAACTGCGGTAAATAAGACTGGCTGCAAGGTTACGGTTTTCCAATACCATTGCCTCAGCCAAAGAAAGCAGGCTACCATAGTAATTGCCGTTCAACTGATCCGCCCGGTCAAGAAGGTATGCTTCGGCTTCATCAATTTTTCCGGTTGCAATCAGAAAATTTGCATCTGA
>VMSR01000065.1 GCA_013792075.1 Desulfobacula sp. | reverse complement strand
GACTTGCATGTGTTAAGCACGCCGCCAGCGTTCATTCTGAGCCAGGATCAAACTCTCCAGTTATAATCCTTTGATAAAACTTTTTAGGTCTTTACGACCCGCTCTTTTCTTTTCTCACTGACCAATTTTCAAAGATCAAACCGTTTTTTTCAAGTCATTTAAGGACCGACAAAACCAGGACAATATACATGTGGGCTTCTGTTTTGTCAAACCTTTTTTTGTGCTATTTGAATATTATTTTATGATATTTTTTCTTCCCTGCTCTCAACAGAATTTCATCTCCGGCGACATCACCAATTGAAACAATTTGATCAAAGCCTGTAATCTTTTCACCATTGATATATGCCCCCCCCTGTTGAACCAGACGTCGTGCATCGGACTTGGACTTGCACAATAGGGTTTGGGTCAACAAATCAATCACCAGGGCCTTACCCACCACTTCTTCCCTATTGTACAAGGAAGAAGGCACAGACTCGTCATGGACAGCAGTATGAATTCCTCTGGGAATGGTAGAACCCGACAACAGACCTTCCGGTACTTCAATATTCCCGAACACGGAAGCGGCTGCTTTCAATGATTTTATGGCCTCTTCTTCTCCATGGGCAATCTTTGTAGCCTCATAGGCAAGGATGGTCTTGGCTTTGTTCAGATCCGCCCCTTCCAGGGATTTTATGGCCTCAATCTCATCCATGGATAAAAAAGTAAACAAAGCCAGAAACCGCGGGACATCCGCATCATCGCAATTGACCCAGAACTGGTAATATTCATAGGGAGAAAATCGTTCTGGATCCAGCCAGACAGCACCTGAATGGGTTTTGCCCATCTTGATCCCGCTGGCCGTTGTAATCAAAGGGAAGGTGATACCAAAGGCCTGCTTACCAAGGGTTCTGCGAACCAGGTCAATCCCGGCCACAATATTACCCCATTGATCAGATCCCCCCATTTGTAAAAAACAATCACAGGTCTTGGCCAATTCCATAAAATCATAGGCCTGGAGCAGCATATAATTAAATTCAATAAAGGTCAGACCGTCATCTGATTCCATCCGGGCTTTATAGCTTTCAGCCTTGATCATCCGGTTAACGGAAAAATACCGCCCGATATCCCTTAAAAAAGGAATATACGCAAGGGGGGTAAGCCATTTTGCATTGTCCAGCATCAGGGCTTTATCATTGGAAAAATCAAGAAACCGTTCCAATTGTTTGCGGATCCCTGCCTTGTTTGTATCAATATCTTCCTGGGTAATGATCTTGCGCAGTTCGGTTTTACCGGAAGGGTCCCCGATCAAGCCGGTTCCACCGCCAACCAGGGCGATGGGCCGATGTCCGTTCCGCTGCATATGGGCCAGGGCCATGATACACACAAGACTTCCCACATGAAGGCTGGAAGCGGTCGGGTCAAATCCGATATAACAGGTGGCCCGGTTATTATTGAGATAGTCCTCCAACTCTTGTGTATGGGTGACCGCGTCAACAAACCCGCGCTCTTTTAGTATGCTTAAAACACTCATGCGTAACCCTTTATTTTTTCGTATATTCGACGGCGCGGGTTTCCCGGATCACCACCACCTTTACCTGACCCGGGAATGTCAGATTTTCTTCTATCTGACGGGCAATATCCCTGGAAAGAAGCACTGCGCTCTCATCACTTATTTTTTCACTTTCAGTGATGACCCGGATCTCACGCCCTGCCTGGATGGCATAGGTATTGACAACCCCTTCAAAGGAATTGGCAATATTTTCCAAATCCTCAAGGCGTTTGACATAATTTTCCAGACTCTCTTTCCTGGCGCCCGGGCGGGCCCCGGAAAGCGCATCAGCCGCCTGGATAATGTAGTCGTAAACCGTCTCAGGCATTCTGTCTTCATGGTGGGCACCAATGGCATTGACAACTGCGTCTGTCTCACCATACTTCTTGGCAAGATTGGCACCGATGACGGCATGGGCCCCATCCACCTCATGGTCCACGGCCTTTCCGATATCATGTAGGAGCCCCATTCGCTTGGCAAGTTTTATATTCAGGCCCAGTTCTGCTGCAATGGTTCCTGACAAAAAAGCAACTTCAATAGAATGCTGAAGCACATTCTGGGCATAGGAGGTCCTGAATTTCAATTTTCCCAGAACCTTTATCAATTCAGGATCTATGCGATGAACACCCAGGTCAAAAGCCGCCTGTTCTCCCGCCTCTTTAATGATGAGGTCCACCTCTTCGGTTGCACGGGCCACCACATCCTCAATCCTGGCCGGATGAATCCTGCCGTCGGAAATCAATTTTTCAATGGCAATCCTTGCCACTTCCCTGCGAACCGGATTAAATCCGGACAAAATAACAGCTTCAGGTGTATCATCAATGATAAGATCAATCCCTGTGGCGGCTTCCAATGCCCTGATATTCCGGCCTTCACGACCGATGATCCGGCCCTTCATTTCATCACCGGGCAAATGAACAACTGAAACGGTTCTTTCGGCCACATAATCACCGGCATACCGTTGAATGGCAGTTGAGATGATCTTCTTGGCTTCCTTATCTGCCTGTTCCCTGGCTTCGCTGGTGATTTTTTTGATCAGGCTGGCACCTTCGTGCTTGGCCTCTTCTGCCATGGCTTTAAGCAGAAGCTCCTTGGCCTCTTCCAGGGTCAGACCGGATACTTTTTCAAGTTCTTTTTTGGTTTCTTCGAGAAGAGTTTTATACTGGTTTTCTTTTGCAGTGGCGGAATCAAGTTTTCTTTGAATATCAATTTCGTTTCTTGCAAGTTCCTTTTCGCGTTTTGAAAATTGATCTTCAAGGTTGTCAAGTTTTTCACTCTTTTTTGCCAGACGTCTTTCTTCTTTTTTTAATTCAAACCGGGTCTCTTCGGTTTCCTTATCAAAGTCGCTCTTCATTCCCAGAAGTCTGGACTTGGCTTCAAGCCTGGCTTCTTTTAAAAGGGTCTCTGCTTTTTTCTGGGCACCCTCGATAATTTGTTTCTGTTCTTCTTCAATATTTAGATTTTCTTGGGTTACCTTCTTTTTTACCACAAAAAAGGCAACAATTCCCAGGCCCAGCAATACAGCTATCAGGACCGAAAATATTATCACGTATTCCATTCAATAATTCTCCTAAAAGACTATTAACATCAGCAAAAAAATACAATTGCTTAACTTTATAAAAATATGGAATGGGATAATCATCCGGGGAAGGACTTAAAAAAAGAATTGTATGCAAAATAATTACCCCCACAAATTGCCGTGTTGCTTTATAGGCTTTGAACCATTGGTTCAAAAGGTGGGTGTCCAATAATACCTTTAGGCTTTTCCTTGCAAATAGGAACCTGCTCACCAGTATCAGGGTGAACTCCCTTTTTACTATGCGTTAGGACAAAGACTGTCATACAATCACGCACATTGCAGGGGGGTTTTTTATATCAGCTTAACTATTTTTTTTATTCAATTCCTTTGTCAATTTTGTATATCAAAGATGAAATTCGTTTCCCGACATTTCTTTCCAGTTCAGAATGGTGTTGCTTCAGCTCATAAAAATCCTTTGACAAGTTCATGGCTGCAAGAAGCAAGATGGCCATTTTGTTTCTTCCTGTTGTTTTATCCTGAAACAGGCCTTCTGCATCTTTGATATAATCTTTTAAATGTTGCGCAACTTTATCCGGATCCTTTACCTGGTCATCCGGTTTAAATCGAAATTCTTCCCCGAAAAGGTCAATTTTAATAATTTCATCCAATGAAATCCCTTTACCGAATCTTACGGTCACCCTTTTGATGGATAATCTGATGATACATTATTGGAAAAACTATCCAATTTTGTTAAAAGTCCATCAATTTTTGACTGGATCAATACCTCGTGCTCAGAATACTGTTCTTCCGTTTCATTTTTCTTTGCCAAATCTGTTTCCAAACGTTTAATTTTTGAAATCAATTCATTATTTTCGATCTGCAGGGTCTGGCAAAGTTCTATCAGAAAATCAACTTTGAGGTCGATATCATCAAACTTGTTTTTAATCGTTTCATTACCCAATTTCATAGTCTCATAAAGTGTTTTTATGCTGTCAGTATAGTTCAAAATATTTGGGAAAGTCAAGGTAATTCATTTTCAATCTGTGCAATCAGGGATTCTACTCGTGCAAGCTCATCCAGGGTATTCACGCCAATGACCTGCCGTGAATCCGCCATTATTCGAACGCTGATTTTTTCCCCTTTGGACCTTGCAATTCCAACCATGTCCGTCAAATAATATTCCGCCTGATTGTTATCCGGCCGGATAAACGCTATGGCTTTTTCCAAAAATTTTCTGTCAAAACAATAAATACCGGTATTAATAGTTGGGATTCGTTTTTCTTGACTGGTGGCATCGGATTCTTCCCGGATAGCAATTATCTCTCCGGCTGGGTCCAACACAATCCTGCCGTATCCGGTCGGATTTTCTAAATTAACGGCCAGAACCGTTAATTTGGCGCACGCTTTCTGGTGGGCAGCAACCAACTGCCTGAGGGTATTTTCCCTGATCAAGGGAACATCCCCGCAGAGCACCATCACGTTTTTTATCCCAGGTCCAAGGCAAGGGATGGCCTGCTTAACCGCATCACCGGTTCCCAGCAATGTTTTTTGAACAACAAAATTTACCGAAAAAGACTGAAGAACAACCGATTTAACCAGTTCGGCCTGATGCCCTACCACCACATGGATATTGTTCTTTGTTAATTTCCAGGCAGCATCTATAACATGCACCACCATACTTTTTCCTGCTATTGTGTGAAGCACCTTGGGAATGTCGGACTTCATCCTGCTTCCCTTGCCTGCAGCCAGAATCACAATCGCTAAATCATCCATCTGATTTTCAGAGATTTTGGTATTCATGGTCTTAATTTATCCTGTATCTATGAAAAAGGGGGTGCTTCCAATTATAGAGCACCCCCTCTTGATCATGAATCTGACAGGCAGATCCTTTTTTGCGAAATTAAACTCTTAAAAAATCACATCTTACTTGGTACCTGCGATTTTAATCCGGTCTATCGCCCGCCTCAAAGCCGCTTCAGCTCTTATAAAATCAAGATCTGCAGCTTTGTCGGCAAGGCGTTTCTCCGCCCGTTCCTTTGCTTCACGGGCCCGGGTCACATCTATATCCTTCCGCCGTTCGGCAGATTCAGCCAGGATGGTTACCTTGTCGGGCAGCACTTCTGCAAAACCGCCGTTGATAAAAAGAAGCCGCTCTTTTCCATTGACGTCTTTGTACCGAAGCGTCCCCATTTTCAAGGATGTCAGAAATGTGGTGTGCCCTTTGAGCGCACCGAATTCACCCTCTGACCCTGGCGCCACAACAATCTCAACCTCTTCACTGACGACTGCTTTCTGTGGTGTAACTACTTCAAGAAATAGTTTTTCAGCCATGATATCCCTCCGGATGCTTAAGCGGATTTAGCCTTTTCAATGGCTTCTTCAATTGAACCGACCATATAGAAAGCATTTTCTGGAAGATCATCATGTTTTCCATCAATGATTTCTTTAAATGATCTCACAGTGTCTTCAACCTTTACAAATTTACCCGGCATACCGGTAAATGTTTCTGCCACATGGAAGGGCTGGGACAAAAATTTCTGAAGTTTTCTGGCGCGCTGTACTGTAACTTTATCTTCGTCGGACAGCTCATCCATACCCAGAATTGCTATGATGTCCTGGAGTTCTTTATATTTTTGCAGGGTCTGCTGAACCACCCGGGCAACATTGTAATGATCTTCACCAATGTAATGGGCATCCAGAATTCTGGAGCTTGAATCCAGCGGATCCACCGCAGGATAGATCCCCAGTTCTGCAATCTGGCGGGACAAAACAACGGTTCCGTCCAGATGGGCAAATGTGGTTGCAGGTGCCGGGTCTGTCAAGTCATCGGCAGGTACGTAAACGCACTGAACCGCTGTAATGGACCCTTTGTCCGTTGATGTAATACGTTCCTGAAGTTCCCCCATGTCAACGGCCAATGTGGGCTGATACCCAACGGCAGAAGGCATACGACCCAGGGTGGCAGATACTTCTGCACCGGCCTGGGTAAAGCGGAAGATATTATCAATAAAGAGAAGTACGTCCTGACCTTCTTCATCACGGAAATACTCGGCACAGGTCAGAGCCGATAGCGCAACCCTTGCGCGGGCTCCCGGAGGTTCTGTCATTTGGCCGTACACCAGGGCACATTTGGGAAGAACGCCAGAGTCTTTCATCTCGTGATAAAGGTCATTTCCTTCACGGGTTCTCTCACCAACGCCGCCGAATACGGAGATACCACCATGCTGCATGGCAATATTATTAACCATCTCCATCATGATAACGGTCTTGCCTACACCGGCACCACCGAACATGCCCATTT
>VMSR01000021.1 GCA_013792075.1 Desulfobacula sp. | reverse complement strand
CAGTGGCAAAGGCCCGGGAAAATCTTCTGGAAATCAGAACGGCCTGGAAAAGGATAAAAACAAACAACCCCATGGACACAAAATGGCCGGTGTAAATTATCTGGCGGGTATATAATATGTCATTGATGATGGTGATGATCAAAAGTAGGAATCCGAACAAAAAAAGACCGGCTTCCCGGCGTTTATTCAAGAATGCCCTGGCTACGGCAACCACTCCATAGGCCAGAATCACCAGGGTGAAAATTTGGAAAACGGGCATGGTTGGTGTGAAAATACGAGTCGGCGTTACCAGTACAAAAACAGATAACACCCCCCCTCCTGCGGCTGCCCCATAAATGATTCTTTTGGATACCTCCCCGGGGAAAAGGGAGAGGGTATAAAGCGCAAACAGGGGGATGCAGTTATATACCGATATATAAACGGATGTCAGCAGGGTTTCATAGGAAAGGGCAGGCATAAGTTCCATGATATACCGTTCGCCGTGGGTAATGATCCGAAAGGCAATTGTGATACAGAACAACCCAAAATAAAGGGTGGATCTGTCCTGGGGTCTGAACCAGAACAGGCAGAAGTGATACACCCCCATGATCAGAATGCTGCCCAGGAGAAAGGCATCAAGGAACAGGCGTTTATTTCGGAGATCCTGCAATTGTTTTGCCGGTCCAATGACGATCGGCTCCCACATGCCCCCCTGCCAGTGATCAAAGTTGGATACCTGCACCAGAATATCAAGGGTTTGGGTGGGGGTTAAAATGTCCACCACGCCCGGTGCATAAAAGGGGCGTGTCGTTTCCCTGGTTGTCCCGGGGTATCCGGAAGAAAAGACCTGGTGATCGTTTGCATAAACCTGGAAAGCTGTGGCCATATCCAGAAGCTTGAGCCCCAGGCCTGCCGTTCCCGGTTTGAGAAGAACCGTGAGGCGATAGGTGGCAAACCCATGGCCTGGTAGCTTTTTTTGATCGATTTTGTGGGAATTCCAGCTGCCGGGAACGGTTATAAAGGTTTTCTTTTGCAGGGGGGGTATCCGGACTCCTTTTTCAGGTTGAATCTTTTGGTTCCAATAAAACTCCCATTGTCCGGAAAGGGAAAGGCTTCCTTGCTTGGTAAAATCCCAGTCTCTCAGATCCAGTATTCCCTTGTGGGCCATGGGAAAAGGTTTGTTTTCACTGGCTTCTGCCCAAAGGCAAACCGATAGCAGATGAACGAAAAGGATTGTTACAAACAGGGTGTTTTTCATTGATTTCAAGTCTGGTATAGGGGTTATCAATCGGACTTTTTGTCAGTGTGTACCACAGTGTGCACCGGTCACAATTCTAAGTCAAGGTAAGAATTCGGGTTTCATGAGCCTGTCCTTATTATTTATTGCCAATTGACTTTTTTTCGGAGAAACTGGTAGTGTAGTTTTTCTTGCAATTCGGGTGAAATATGGGATTAAAAAAAAGAATCTACCTGGTGGTTTTTTCAATCTGTCTGGTCATCATGGGCGGCAGTGTGGGCTATTACCTCCTGTTCGGGGGCCAGGCAGGTTTTATGGATTGCGTGTATATGACGGTCATTTCCCTGACCACTGTCGGATATGGCGAGGTCATACCAATATCGGGTAATTGGGCCGCTGAAGTATTTACCATGTGCCTGATAATTTTCGGGATGGGGATTATCCTGTACGGCATCAGTATGTTGACGGCAACCATTATCGAGGGTGAACTTTCCGGCATTTTAAGGAAAAAAAGAATGCTCAAAAAAATAAAACAATTGCAGGGTCATTTTATTGTCTGCGGTGGCGGAAGAACCGGATTACCGGTTCTTTTGGAGTTGTCTAAAAATATGAAACATGTGGTGCTCATCGAAGAGATGTCCGAAAGCATAGAGCAGTGCAAATTAGAAATTGAGGGGCTCTTGTATGTTCAGGGAGATGGCACGGATGATAACAATCTTGAGGCTGCCGGGATCAGAAGGGCGGCGGGTATTATCATTACCTTTCCCCTGGATAAGGACAATCTGTATGTGACCATGACCGCACGGATGATGAATGAAAAAATCCGGATTATTTCACGGATGACCGATCGGAAGGTGGAACCCAAGCTCTATAAAGCGGGTGCCAACGGGGTGGTATCACCGGACAAGATTGGTGCCCTGCGCCTGGCTTCGGAAATGATTCGTCCCACGGTGGTTGATTTTTTGGACTCCATGCTGCGAAGCCGGCAGGGGGAGTTGCGGATTAATCAGCTAACCATTCTGGGCCATTGTGCGTTTGTGGGAAAATCATTGGCAGAACTGGGATTGAAAACTCGTTTTGCCCTGCTTTTGTTGGGAATAAAGGAAAGAGGGGCAGGTCTTGAGTTTGATCCGCCAGACGTCAGGGTCCTGTCCCCGGGCATGGATCTGATTGTCATGGGGCGCGTGGCGGATGTTGAAAAGGCAGACAAATGGATAAACAAGACAGCATCAATCCCAAGGGGATAGGGGCTGTCTTGTTTGTTTAAGGGGGGGGTGCCCCGGCCTTTTTATGTCAGCAACTTGTTTTGGGATTGTCCAGACGAAATGCCGTATTAAAAATTTCCAGCAGCTTTATGTTCTGTTTGGCCATCATCACACAATTACCACTAATGGCATAGAACAGAATACTCAGCCGGGTTTTGGATGAATCGTCCCGGATTCTTTCAATCTGGTTTGCATTGAAATCATCCACCAATTCTCTTAAATAGTGATATTGTTCCCCAATATCATGGCAGTCCACGATCTCTTTTTTGCTCAAGGCCGTTTCCACCCTTAGAAAAATATACAAGATTACTTTTTTTATCTCCAGCAGTTCTTTTATTTGGGATTCCAGAAGACCCTTGTGCCGGTTGGCCACATGCATGGTGCACCGAATCACCGTGTCCCTGTGTCCGTCGGAGAGTTTTTGAAGCCTGCGGATGATCTGATAATAATTATAGGAAACCTGGTTGTCCTCTTTTTGCAGCAGCCGCAATACTTTAAAAATATTGGCCATGATGATATTGGTACCATTTTGAAAATGTTTTACCCGTGTTCTTTCCTGTCGCAACTTGTACAGGTCTTCATCAAAAAGCGCATCAAAGGTGACGTCAAAGGATTCCCTGATCCCTTTGAGCAGAAAGGCCAGGTGGTCAAAGGTGTCTGTTACGGATTCCTCAAAATCTTCCACTTTTTCCAGATGGAAGATATTGATTTCTTCCTTGTCCTTTTCCTTGTCATCATGCTTTTTCTTGTTTTTCCAGATCACGAATCCGGAAAGAATCATAAGTCCTGCAATGCCGAAGGCAGAAAAATAATAGAGGATACCGGCAAAGACAAAGGCAACCACAAAGGCGATAAAGGCGGTCATGAACCATCCACCGATAACGGTCAGCACACCTGTTATCCTGTATACAGCGCTTTCCCGGCCCCAGGCCTGATCGGAAAAAGAAGAGCCCATGGCCACCATAAAGGTGACATAGGTGGTGGACAGCGGTAGTTTGAGGGAGGTTGCAAAGGAGACCACGGCACTTGCCACCATAAGATTGACAGAGGCCCGGACCAGATCAAAAGAAGCTTTTTCCCGGTGGTGTACATGGGCGGTTTCCGAAGCAGGGGTTACCCGGGCGGAAATGGCGGCCCGTAGCGATCTGGGCACAATGTTTTTCATGGACATGAACAGGCCGTCAAACAGGTTGACGATCCTGCGGGAGAGCCATACGGATTCAAATCGTTCCATTCCTTCATCCTGCTGCCCCAAACTGATTTCCGTTTCCGTGACGGTTTTGGCTTTTTTGGACAGCCAGAGGGTGATGACCATGACAGCACCGGCAATGAGCATGACAAAGGTCTGGGAATGGACTTCTTTGCCCAGGGCACCCATGGTGACATGCAACGGGTTCCCCGACGCCAGGGCATTTTGAAAAGCCGTCACCCCGGCCAGGGGGACGCCGATGAAATTGACCAGGTCGTTGGCGGCAAAGGCCATGGCAAGGGCAAAGGTTCCCACCAGAACAATGGGCTTGAGAATATTGATTTTGAACACAGAGAGCATGATTTGAAAAATGAGGGCAGATATCACAAATATGCCGGCCATGATGACCAGGGAATTTGAATTGATCCATTTGATGGTCTGGGCATCCATAAAGGTGGCGCCTTTGGCCCCTTTGACCAGGATAAAGAAGGTAATCGCTGTCATGGCAACCCCGCCCCAGGCAGCGCCATATTTATTAAGCCGTTCTTTGTAATCAAAGGTAAATATCAGTCTGGAGATGAACTGCATCAGCGCACCGGAAAAAAAAGCCACCACAATGGACAAAAGAATTCCGCCCATAATGGCAAGGGCTTTGGCTGTATTGATATAGTCCCACAACGCCATTCCCTGGTCGGAAGCTGCCAGGATCTTGATCACGGCAAGGGCCACCGATGCCCCCAATAGTTCAAATACGATGGAGACAGTGGTGGAGGTCGGCAGACCATGGGTGTTGAACAGGTCCAAAAGCAGGATATCGGTGATCATGACCGCCAGAAAAACGGTCAGCAACTCGGGCATGGTGAAAAATTCAGGATGAAATATGCCTTTCCGGGCCACTTCCATCATGCCGCCGGAAAAGGTTACCCCTGCCAGGATGCCAAGGCTTGCAATGATCATAATGGTTATAAAGGGTGCTGCCTTGGAACCGATGGAAGAATTTAGAAAGTTCACCGCATCATTGGTAACCCCGACAACAAGATCAAATACGGCAAATAAGATAAGTATTCCGATAATGATATAATAGAATTCAAGACCCATTAGGTTTTCTCTTTTTTTTAGGGTGGTATGACTTTAAAAAAACCGCATATGTTCCCAGGGCGGATATACGGTCAGTATAGTCGTTCAATATTATGCAAGAGGGGAAACACTTCATATCGTGTTAACAATCTGATAATATTTTTTTGTCTCTTTTTAGTCTTTTTACCCAAACTTAGCAAGTATGGAACCCGATTCTAACACAATTCTAACAATGGGCAAAACAAAGTAGATCGCACCCAAAATCATACAAGATGACCTTAGTGCCGGGGGATTGTGTTTCTGAGTTTAAGAATGGTGTCATAGATCTGTTTTTTGGGCAGATCACAGGAGGATGACAGTTTTCGGGCCAGATCAGCAGTCCCCATGTTCTCAAATTGTTTTGAAAGGATGAGGTCCTCAAGCTGTCCGGATGTCATTTTTGAAGGGGGGCCGGCACCTTGCACAAAAAGGACGCATTCTCCCTTTACCTGGGGCCGCAGCCCAAGGTTCGTAAGGATTTCCCCCAGGGTTCCCCGGAGGTATTCTTCATGGAGCTTGGTGATTTCCCTGGCAAGACATGCCCTGCGGTCACCGAAGACCATAATTGTCTGTTCGATCAGGGCACAGATGCGCTTGGGCGATTCATAAAAGATCAGGGTTGCTTTTTCCTGTTTCAGTGCTTCAAGGGTCTGGACTAGTTTTTGCTTTTTTTTGGACAGAAAACCGCAGAACAGGAAAGAATCAGTGGGAAGGCCGGCAACGCTTAATCCAGCAATGGCTGCATTGCAGCCCGGGATGGGAATGATGGGGATATTTTGTTCGGCAACAGCTTTTACAAGGCTGTAACCAGGATCAGAGATCAAAGGGGTGCCGGCATCTGAGATGAGGGCAATGTTTTTCCCGGCCTTTAGTGCTGCGATCAATTGCAGGGCTTTCTGGGTTTCATTGTGCTCATGACAGGAGATCATGCCTGTTCGGATGCCATAATGGTCCAGCAGTCTTTTTGAATACCGGGTATCCTCGGCTGCGATCAGATCCACTTCCGAGAGTATTCGTACCGCCCGGTAGGTGATATCTTCAAGGTTGCCCAAGGGAGTTGCCACAACAAACAGGGTG
>VMSR01000222.1 GCA_013792075.1 Desulfobacula sp. | reverse complement strand
GGGCACTTCAGAATTGCCGGTGGAACCAGACCATGGCGGCAAATCTGCTTAACATTCACAGAAATACCCTTATCCAGAAAATGAAAGCCTTGAATCTTACCCGGGACCCGAAAGATGTCTAAGCGTGCCTTGCCGGCAGGCGAATGGAAAAACAACTGCCGTAATTTTCCCGGCTTGTTGCTTCAATCTGCCCCCCGTGTTCTGAAATCACCTTGTGGGTGATGGCCAGCCCTAAACCGGTTCCCTTTGCCTTGGTGGTAAAAAACGGTGTAAAAATACTTTGGGCCAGGTCCGAAGAAAACCCATGGCCTGTATCTTTGAAATCTATGATTACCATATTTTCCCTGCACCGAACATGAAGGGCGATTTTTCCGCCTTCGGGCATGGCCTGGGCACCATTTCGCATCAGATTAATGAAGGCTTTTTCAAGCTGGTCCGTATCTGCCATAATTGTTGGTAATTCACTGGGGATATCCCATTGGCAGTCAATGCCCCTGGTCTTAAAATCTGCTTCCAGTAATTCAATGCTGTGTCCCAGCAACTCTCGGATATCAATGGGTTTGAAATTGTATTTTGGCGGCCTAGATAGCTCTAAAAGCTCTTCTATGAGTGTGTTGAGCCGGTTAATTTCCCTGGGGACCGTCCGTTGAAATTTTTCCAGGAAACCGGCTTTATCAATTTTACCGGGCAGCAGTGCCACATAGGTTTTTATGGCTGAAAGGGGGTTTCGGATTTCATGGGCCATGCCCGCAGCAAGGGTTCCCAGATCTGCAAGGCGCTGGGTCTGGCGGATTTTTGCCTCAAGCTTTTTAAGGGCGGTAATATCATTGAGGTTGAATATGATCTGGCTGGGTTTGTTCTGGTCTGATTCAAGAATCCCTGTTCCTGTCAGAAGGATCTGGGGCTCTTCATTCCTCTGCAGATGGATCTCCTGCTGGTTTCTGCCCGAAGGGTCGGCAAGGGATTTTCGCAAATAATCTGTAAAAAGGCTCTCTTTATTAAAAAGCGTCAAAACATGGCAGCCTTTTACACTCTGGCCCGGGGGAATATCCAAAATGGCACGGGCTGCCGGATTTATCGCGGCTACCATCCCATCCACATCAACTGCAAGAAGGCCGTCACTCATAGTGGCCAATATCTTTTCTGCATATTGCTGCAATCGTTTTATTTCTTTGAGTTGGTTTTCCAATTGCTGTTTCTGGGCAAGGATTTCTTTGATCATAAAAGAAAAATTGGATGCCAGGATCTCCACTTCATCCCGGGTGTGAATGGAAATAGTTTGCTGTAAATTGCCCTGGGCAGCTTCAATGCTTGCCTTTACCAATGTTTCCAGGGGGCGTGTGACCCGCTGGGCAGCCCAGTTGGAGATCATAATTCCAATGACAAGGGCAACAGATCCCAGAATAAAAATACTCCAAAGTGTCTGGCGGATCTGCTGATACATCAATTCAAGGGATAAGCAGACCCGGATGGTTCCCCATCTGTCCCGGGAATTTGGAAGGTATACGGGCACAGCCACATCCATGACCGGCCTTTGGCCGAAATCCGGTGCATGGACTGTAACAAAGGGCTCTTTTGCTGCAATAGCCGCAAGGCTGACCGCATCTGTCAGGACTTTGTTCTGGAGATCGGATCTTTTGCTGTATCCGGCGACGCGTCCTTCCTTGTCATGGATAATCACATAAACAATTTCCGGATTATTGACCGCCTGGTTCACCAGTTTTTCCAGGGCGACATAGTTATAGGTGATCAGGTAATCAGCAGATATGGCCGCAAGATTCTCTCCGATGGCCAGTCCCTGTTTTTCAATCCGGCTCTGGATGGTCCGGGTCTGAAGGATGCCCAAAACCAGGGCGAGGAGAGTCAGCAATAGCATCAGCATCAGCGAGGTAATAAAGATAAACCGATAGCGCAGGGAAACAAAACCGGATTTTTTTAACTTCCATTCCTTGTCCGGGGATATCCCCCTATGGTTTTTTTCCGGATTCACGCTTCTCCTTTGCGCGTATTCAGTTGTTTTGCAAAGATTTGTCCAGCCAAATCCTGTTGAGCGTCATGGTATGGGCTCCCAGGGCGCTAACGTTCACCGATTTTACATAGGGCTGATAAACCCGGTCCACGCTCATATAAAAAAGCGGGATAAGAGGGGCAGATTCCATTACCAGGGCTTCGATCTTATGGTACATCTTTGCCCGCTCAACCGGGTCAACAATTCCCCTTGCACCCAACAACAATTGATCCACATTTTTATCTTGAAACTTCATGAAATTGGTAGGCGATTCAGAGGCAAAAAGGGAATACAAAAAGCTGTCCGGATCCGGCATGTCCGCAGACCAGGCATATCTATAAATCTGGACAGCGTCTGTTCGTATATAGGCCTCAAATCTATCCCAGTCCGTAATATATTTTACCCGGATTTTTATGCCCAGCCCGGTCCAGAAGTCCTGGATCATTGCCATCTCCTGTTCAACTCTGGGTGTTTTAAAGGCAGAAACAATTTCCAGCTCAGGCAGATTCGCAACCGCCTTGGCAGAGGCTTTTTCCAGGTGCCGGCGGGCAAGGTCCAGATTGTTGTCCGCAAGACCATTCAAGGGATTATACCCGGGCATACCCGGCGGTAGGATGGTTCTGGCAATTTCAAATTGACCTTTATACACCTGGTTGACAAAGCGATGGCGGTCAATGGCAAAGGAAAGGGCCTTTCGAAGATCCGGATCTGCAAGATGGGGATGTTTTAAATTCATACCGTAAAAAAAAAGGCTCAAAGAGGGCCTGTGGAACCATTGAAGCCCTTGGGTCTCTGCAAGTTTTTCTCTACGATCCCCGTAAACAGCCATTTCTTCAAGATTGCCATTCTGGAAATCTGTCAGCTCCTCTAAATCCTGGCCCCTTGGATATATTTTATAGTGAATCTCATCCAGGTAGGAAAGATCAGAATAATACTCTTTAAAACGGCTAAGGCGGATGGATTTTTCTCCATCCCAGGACTCAAATCTGAACGGACCGGTTCCCACTGGATGCTTTCCAAAGTTATTTCCCATACGGGTCACCTCTTTTTTGGGGACAATGGCCGCCTGGTACATGCCCAGGGCCGTCAGAAATGGCACATGGGATTCTTGAAGATGGACCTTGAAAACCCGGTCATTTTCAATTTCCAGCCCTGGAACAGCCTTTAAGTTCCCTTCTCTGTATTCTTTTGCCCCGACGATTTTGAGCAGGTGGGGCAGGACAGCCGGAGCAGGTTCGGCCCGTAAGAGCCGGTTGATGGAAAAGATTACGTCCTCTGAAGTGACGATATCCAGATTATGAAACCGGGCATTCTCTCTCAGGATAAACCGGTATTCTTTCCCCTTTGCAATGACCTGCCATGTTTCAGCCAGGGCCGGTAAAATTGACAGATAGGGATCAAATCGGACAAGCCCATCAAAAATTTGATGGATAATTGCTTCTCCATAGTTATCCTGAACATAGGCTGGATCAAGGGTTGTAGGATTGCTTGGTAATGGTACGCTGTAAATACCGCCCGATTTTGCTTCTGTTGCGGCTTTGTGTTTCACTTCTTTGCCTTCTTCATTCGTACAGCCCGGCAATATATTAATACTAAGGAAAAAAAGAATAAGAAAAAAGATATGTACTTGTCGTGGGTGATTCATTTTTTCTCCTTAACCACATGCGTTTAAAGAGAAAAAAATTACCATACAGAGGAGCTATATGCAAGTATCCATATTTTAATTCCTGAAAAATATGGATACTTGACTCAGGAATTAAAAAACACGGTACCTAAGGATACCGTGTTTTTTATATAACTTTAGGGCACAAACATTTTTTAAAAATTAGTATGGACCGCCACCGCCAGAGGACAATACGGGCATTGCATATCCGGCAACCAAAACACCAATGACAAAGAGTGATACCAATAGTTTTTTCATAGCTTTTCTCCTTTATGATACGGATTAGACCCACAATACAATTTCACCATGTTGCTCAATGATATAGCAAAGCTGAGACCAAACGGTGTTTTGCAGTAAATTTTTTTCATAACTATCTGAAATTAAAATATTATTTTTTTAGTAGTGGATATATCTTGTTGTTTTTTCCCTAAGAAATGCACATTCCCATGTGCAGCTAAACTTGTTCAGAACAAAAGAAGGATTTTCTTTTGTTCCTCTGGGTATTTTTGATAGTGATGACCCATGTCTTGCCCATATTGCACATAAATATATGCAAACTGTCTCTGTTTGTATGCACAGGATAATTTTATTTGCATTTCAGACACTTATGATTTTCAGACCCCCGTGGGGCTCCATTCTGCCCATAAAATTGTGCATTTATTGTAAAATTTCGGTGGTTTTTATAAAGGAGGGACGCTAATTATATATAATAAATTAAAATAGTTAGCTTCTCAGGCTTTGCTCTTGGCTGCCTGGCACAATCATTGCTCACATATGGAACCAGAGGAAATTAATTCTCAATATTTTGAGCCCATGGAGGAAAGACGTTTACTGGAGTATTAACCCCAATTTTTTTATATTCGCCGGATAGTAACCTCTGGGACACCGGCTAAGGATCTGGATGAATTTCTAATGAATACTTTAGCGAATACCAATTTATTGGCAAGTTTTACCCTGGAACAAAAGAGTGGAAAAGAATTTCCGAAAATATCTGTGGAAAAAAAATATCAGGAGACAGTTCAGAGCCCCAAGGCCCTTTGGGATTGTCCGGGAATGCCGGATTATTTTGATTTTCTCCGGGAGAATCAATCCAGGTGTTATGATTCTTTGCCCTTGGGATATGTGACCATTGATGAAAAAGGGATCATCACAAGTGCCAATTGGGCTTTTGCAGAACTATTGGGCGTTGAAAAAAAATTTTTGCCCCATAAAAATTTTATTGATTTTATCCACAAAAAAGACCAGGAAAAACTCAGTCTGGACACCAACAGCTTTTCTGACTTGGTGAACCAGTCTTTTGATATTCGATTTACAAAAAGACAGCATTTGTTTTGGGCCCGGTTGACCATTCTCATTGATGATGTTTTTTTCCCTTCCACCCGGCAGATAGGTCTGGTCATCCTCAATATTGATGACTTAAAGCAGATTGAACAGGAAAATGAAGGACTAAAACATAAGCTTCAACAGAGCCAGAAGATGGAAGCCATCGGTGAACTTTCCAGCGGTATTGTCCATGATTTCAACAATATTCTTCATCCCATCATCGGCAACCTTGAGATATTGATAAAAAAAAAGGCCCATGACAAGCCCCTTCAAAAATCACTTAATAATATTCTCAGCGGTGCAAACAGGGCCAGCACACTCGTAAAACAGATTCTTAGCTTTTCCCATAGGGCAGAACTTGTGATCGGTCCTTTGAAAGTTCAGCCGATTATAAGGGAGGTCATTAAATTGAGCCGGTCTACCCTGCCGGCCACCATTAAAATTATTCAGGCCATTGATAATAGATGCGGACAGGTCATGGCAGATCCCACACATATCTATCAGATTGCGATGAACCTGATTATCAATGCGGCCCATGCCATGCGGCATAAAGATGGGATACTTGATATCACACTCAAAGAGATCGAAGTTGTGAGGAATGTCCCGGGAAACCTTTCTTTGAATCCCGGTACCTATGTCTGCTTATCTGTTGCCGATACAGGAGAAGGAATAGAGTTATCCATTTTAAACAGGGTTTTTGAGCCTTATTTTACAACCAAAGAAAAGGGAACCGGACTTGGACTGCCTGTTATCTCCCGTATTGTAAAAGAATATGGCGGAGATATCCACTTTACCAGTGAGCCGGGGAAGGGTAGTCTTTTCCAGGTCTACCTTCCCAGATGCAAAGCTTCTTCTGTCGAAATAGCGACTGTAGCGGCTGAGCAAAAGGATCTGTATGGGGATGAATCAATTCTTTTTGTGGATGATGATCCCGTTATTGTGGAGTTCCAGCAAGAGGCCTTTGAACAATATGGGTATCGGGTCACACCCTTTGTCAGCAGCCTTGATGCCTATAAAGAATTTAAGGCCAGACCCCAAGCCTTTGATATGGTCATCTGTGATATGATAATGCCCACCATGACAGGTCTGGCACTGGCCATTGAAATCAAAAAGATCAAACCGGATATCCCGGTTATCATCTGCACCGGCTTTAGTGAAAAGATTAACAAGAAAAATTACCAGGACATGGGTATTGACGGTTTTTTAATGAAGCCGGTTAAAAAGGAAGTCTCTCTGAAATTGATCCGTCACCTTCTGAATAAGAATCAAAACAGGGAATAGACGCCTTTTGCAATGTCCATATCCCCTTGTGCTATTTGTCTTGCCTTTTTATGGCAGTACTTTCGGTAATCCTTCCCTTATAGAATCCTGATAAATGCCCTTATCCGTTTTTTTTAACCCATACCCCATGGAAAAAAATATTGTCTTTTCTCCTTGATGGCATTTGAATCATGGACTATAAATGGGGCAGTTAAACACCCAATATAAAAGAAAGTGTGAATATGCCGGAGCCATGTGCTAGACAGATACTGCCCAATGTGGTTGATTTTAAACGTTTCTGGAAAGAGAAGGGGCCTTTTAAATATGCCCTGTCCAGCAATGACTTTCCGCCCATTCTGCTGGAACCGGAAGAATGGATATTTGGCAATGATCTCATTGGCGTTTTAAAAGAGTTGATGCAGTTTGATCAAAAGAAAATGTCCTTTGTCCAATCTCCCTTTAACCCCCAAAATAAAAGTATTTTAAGACCGGAAGGCTTGAGTTCCTGGAAGATCACCCATTTTCCCGAACAATGGAATCGGCTTGAGTGTGAAGCGTTTGTTCCCGAAGGGCATTTGACCTGTCAGGTCATGGATGAGGTGCGGATTTTTAGAAAATCCCAGGGGCCGATAGACCCCTTGGAAGATTCCAACGAAAAACAAGAAGTGGAAATGGCTTTTTTTAAGCTGTTGGAAAAAGACATGGAAAAGATGGGCTATCTTTTGTTAAAACCCTCGGGAAAATCAGATTGTGCATCAACAAAGGACTATCTTTCGGAGTGGGAGGAAGATGAACGGGATGCAGGCCTGCTTTGACAAACACGGATCATTCTTAAGCAGATCATAAACCGCCGTTGAGAATCAGATCGCAGAGGAGTTCTTTATAATTAATTCCTGCCTTTTGGAACCCCTTTGTCCCGTATTTCATATTTCCTTCCAGCACATAGAAACGGTTGCCCGATTGTATAATGTCAATGCCCACATCATTCCACCCGCATTTGCTAGCCGTTAAAAGTGCCAGATCCATAGCTTTTTGGGGCAGGGGATCAAAGCTGATCTTTCCGCCCTGGGATAAATTGGTTTTAAAGCTGTCTATTCCGGCCATCCTCCAGAATCCGAGGACCACCCGGCTGCCGATTATGATGATTCGCATGTCCCGGTCAATGGGTATATATTCCTGGATATAGGCCGGCCCCTTTTGGTTTAAATAGTGTGCAAGGTCTTCTGTGCTCTGGACGAGGTAAACCCCCAGTCCTTTGGCAGATCCCCTGGGTATTTTTGCAATAAAGGGGAAATTAAATTCTTTTAGGATTTGTTTTTTTTGCCGGGGACCATAAAAAACAATTGTACGGGGATGGGGAATTTTGAGCATCTGAAAGATGGCGGTTTGCTTGATTTTATCCTGGGCAAATTTATAGGTGTGGTAGCTGGGAAAGGTCTCTTTTCCCATGGCATCAAACAGGTCGGCATAAAATGCCGTGGGGTAGTAAATTTTGGGGGAGGAAACAAGCAGGTCCTGCTCCCGTGGGGTGTAGTCTGAAAAGTTGGGCCGAAATCCCAGGGTCAGGATTTGAGGGTACTTTTTCAGCCGGGCACCAATGGCAATGGGGCGATGTCCATTTATTTCTGTCACGGAGAAGTAATCCAGGATTTTATCTGGCTCAATTTGGCTGGAAATTCACAAAACAGATCAACTTTTGCGCTTTTCATTTCTGCATCAAGTTCAGCTCTGGAAAACTCTTTTTCCAGGGAAGATATGATAATGGGAAGTTCTTGCTGGGAATACATCTCTCTTACTTCCCGGGCAAGGTCTAGGCCGGTCATGTGATTGAGAAACAGATCGCAGACAATGGCGGCAGGTTTTTCAAACACAATGGCTTCAAATGCCTTCTGGGAATCGGTAAAGGTGCGGGTCCCATAGCCACATTTATCGATCAGCTGGGCATAAACATCGAGAAAGGGGCGGGATGAACTGATGACTACAAAAACCGCTTTTTTTATTCCTGATTTCTGGTCCCTGAGGTGGGTAAATTTTTTAACGGTTGATTTGAGATCCCGTTTTTCAAGTACCTTGATAAAGGATTCTATCACTTGGATGGGGGCACTTTTGTCAAGATAGTTTGAGGCAATATAGGAAAATGTGTCCGAGATCATCAATGCTTCAATGAGGCGGATGGCACGGGCATCCAGGATGGTGTGAACCAGTATCTCTCCGGTTTTGGTACCGGATTCGATTTTATTTTTTATTTCAGCGACAATATAGTCGGAACAATGTCTTTCCAAAACTTTGACAGCTGCCATTCTGACATACATGGAAGGCTCGGATATCCCCTTGAGAATCCCGGCAGCTGATTCCAGCTCAGGAAATGCTTCCAGGGCATTATAGACGGCAAAGCGGACCTTGTTATCGATTTTTTTATTGCCGAGAAGGGTAAAAAGGCTGGTAATTGCCGCCCTCGGTATTGTGATTGCGGTGAGCCTCAGCAGATTAATGAGCAGGTCATGGCCCTGATCAAGGTCCTGATCCGGATCACCCGGAAAGGGAATGATGTCGGCCAACGCGCCGGCCACCTGGTAACCCTGGCCTGAAAAATAGGTAAAAGCCTGATACCGCTCTCTTATCTTGTCCGATGCCAGGCGTGACAGGTTGGCCTCAAAAGTATCGGTCTTCTCTTGCTGCCCGATACTTTCCGGTTCGGCAGGCGGTGTATCAGACAGGTTTGTTTTCAGGACATCAATGGCATCCAGGACATCCTGATCACATTTATCGGTCACTGCGACCTGTTCCAGACGTTCAAGGCAGCGGGGGCCTCCGATTCGCTCCAGGGCTTTGATGGCATCTGTTTTTAAACTTATGTGGTCATAAAATATAAATTCTGCCACATCGTCGATCAGGTCTTCGAGTTTCATCTTTCCTGCAGTACGGATAATTTTGTTTAACAGCGTGTCATTGGTTTCCTTGGATAGAATAT
>VMSR01000303.1 GCA_013792075.1 Desulfobacula sp. | reverse complement strand
GTTTTTATCAGGGAAGTCACTTGATGCTTTTTTTTTATCTGGGATGCTCCAACATCGAAAGATGCAGTATATACAGGTCAATAATAGCGACATATCAATGCCTCAGGCGATTTTTCCAATTTTTGAAAAAGGACAGTAAACCATAAAAAATCCGTCTCAAAAAAATAAATTCTGGATTTTTAAATTTGGTTAAAAAAATTGTGTTAAGGTATCATCATGCGAATAAATAATTTCCGATAAAAAAGAGGGCCAATCCCATGACAGCATTCAAATTGACAACCTATGATGATCTTAAAGTCGGACAAAAAGCTTCTCTTACAAAAACAATAACTGAAAAAGATCTATCCCATTTCATAGCTATAACAGGGGATACCAATCCTCTTCATGTTGATGATTCCTTTGCATCACAAACCTTTTTTGGTCAAAGGATCGCTCACGGGATGTTGTCAGCATCATTATTTTCAACTTTGGTGGGTATGCATATTCCTGGTATAGGTGCCATTTATAAATCACAGACTTTAGAATTTCTGCGTCCTGTTTTTATAGGAGATACTATTTGTGCCTGGTTTGAAATTGTTGAAATTGACCAGGAGAAGGAAGAGATTGTTATAAAAAGCTGGATCGAGAATCAGGATGGTCAAGTTGTGATTCAGGGTAAGACCTTGGCGGGTCTTTTACGTGGTCTGAAAGATTTGCCTTGACGAAATTCAACTCCTCCCTGAATTTTTTTCTATCCTCCGTTCAGAAATAGATAAAGATAGAAGACTTGCTATATTTTTAATTTTGGGCTCAGCTCCCCGCCGTGAAAGGTGTTGCTGCCAGAGTACCGGCCTGTCATTTTCCGTTTAAATTGCAGGGTTTTTTACCTGTTTTTCTGCTGAACCGATACGCTTCACCCCCGGGTCTTGAGTTTCAGGACATGGGGGATGAAAAGGCGTTCGGGTTCATAGGAAAGCTTTGCCTGGCGCAGGCCTTTGATGCCCAAATCCTGCTCCCGGTTTATGTATACACATTTGTCCTGGAGATACTTTGCAGTTTCCTGGTTGATCACCTGGGCCGCACCCTTAAAGGCGGTATCAGATTTTTCAAACTGAATATTATAGGTGTCATGGGTCAGGCGGCTGAAAACACAAAAGGCAACCATCCTTTCTTTTACCCAAAGGCCCATGCCTTCAAATCCCAGGCATTCAAAATTTTCAAAAGCTTTTTCAATGGCCGAAAATTCATCTTCAAGATCCTTTGATTTCTTTTTTCTGGCATCCAGCAAATTACGGGCAAAATCACAGGATAGCTTGAGATCATCCCCTTTCAGGGGCCTGGCAGAACAATCGGGATTGCGCCTATTGAACTGGGCAATGAGATTTCTTTTTTTGTGCAGCTTTATCCCGTTCAGTTCGACCAGGCTGTCGACCCTATAAATATATTCTGCATGGTCCCGCTCTTCCTGAATGGTATAAAAGCGTTCAATATCCGGGTGGGTCTCGATATAGTCCCCTGGAACAATACCGATACTCGGCTCGTGTCCCATGCCGACCAGATGGTGTGACAGGGATAGCAGTTCATCAACGGGAAAATCTTCCCCCAAGGGCATGAACATGCAATTGTTGACACCGTCATAAATGATGAGCCTCCCCCTATGGGAAAACCAGGAATACTTATAAACCTCTTGCCAGCAAAATAGATTTGTAAAGTTAAATTCACAGGAAAGGGGGGGAAACCGGTCAATGAAAGATTGTACCAATTCCCGGTCCCCCAGTTTAAAAATACCTGAACTTGGAAATGTTATGGATGGTTCCGTGTCACACTCAACGCCCTCACTTCTGGGTCGCATTGGTTTCGTCCTTTAATTTTAACGGGACATGCCCTTCTAATTGTTGAAACCCCAGGTCTTCATAAAAAACCGTGGTTCCAGGTTCTGCTATCAGGCCTATCCAGTCCACACCGTGTGCTTTTAACCCGGTGATCAGTGTTTGAATAATTTTTTTTCCAATGCCCCTGCCCCGATATTCTTTCAAAACAGCGACATCCTGAATATAAGCATCACTTACCAGATCGGAAAGGGCTCTACCCATTCCGATCATCTTTTTATTTAAAAATGCACCTGCAAAAAGGGCGGAATTTCCCACGATATGATGTAAAAATTCCGGTGATTCCCCATAGGTATCCTCCCACCACCCTGCATCCTTATACAATGCGACAAGGGCATCCAGGGAAGCGGTTTTAATCAAGCGTATCTCAATTTCTGTCTGTAGCGGAGGGGTCATTTTCCAATCACCTGCCTTCCAAAAGTTTTTCTGCAAAACGGGGCAACACAAATGCAGCTTCATGCATCTGGGGGGTATAATATTTGAGCTGGTCCTGGAGGCTGTGGGAAATTTTGCGTGCCGGCCTTACCAGTTCCGGCCCCAAAGATCCCATGCAGATCCCGATGCTTCCGCCCGGATATGTGGGCACCTGGACATTGGCATAGGCCTGGACCGGAAACAATTCTCCGGTCATTCTGGCCAGGGTGACAACCCACTTCTGGTGCATGAAAATTGATTCTCCCTGGCAGGCGATAATGCCGCCGGGTTTTAGTGCCGTTTTCAGCCCCTCATAAAAAGATTTTTGGAACAATGCCTCCCCCGGACCAATGGGATCAGAGGAATCCACGATAATAACATCGTAGGCAGCAGTTTTCTCTTGAACAAAGGCATTGCCGTCACCGATATGTACCCGGACCCTGGGATCATCAAATCCGCAGGCAAGTTCAGGCAAAAATTGTTTTGATACGGCAATGACCTCTTCATCAATTTCACAAAAATCAATTTGCTCAACCTTTTCGTGGCGGCCGATTTCCCTTAGGATACCCCCGTCCCCGCCGCCAATGACCAGAATATTTCTGGGAGAAGGGTGGGCGAAAAGGGGCAGGTGACTCAACATCTCCTGGTAGGTGTATTCATCAAATTGTGTGAGCTGGATGATCCCGTCCAGCACCAGCATCCGGCCATGCTGCCGTGTTTCGTACAGGTCGATTTGCTGAAACAGGCTCTTTTTGCTGTAAAGGGTCTGTGTGATTTCAAGGGAGAGGGCGATCCCGGGCCACATGGGACAGATCTCAGAAAACCAGCGGTTTTTAATTTTATTTAAATTTTTCATATGTTCACTATCTTTAAATGCATACCCGGGCAATTGGGAATATCCCAACTCCCGGGCAATATGAGGTGTCGATTGAATTATTGCCGTAAGGCAATCTGCATTTTGTAATGATTGCCCTTGAAAAAGGACATGGCAAACTCTGCCACTTCACGGGGCTCGTAAAACTTGCTGGAAAAAATATCCAGGTATGCGGTATTGGTTGCATTGGCGAAATGCCCTGAGATGAGAGAGGTTTCAATCTGCTGGGTCATGGAAAACCCCTCCATTTTTTCATCTGTTCCCAAATGGACCACCCGGCAGTCGCCAAGCCGTTTCACCGCAATGCGCTCACAAAGATCTGTGACAAATTTTTCAATCATATGGGCATCCCGGATGATATCGGCTCCGCAATCATAGATATCCACCGATGTTAATACCCCCCAGGGTTCTTTTTTATCATAGGCCATCTTCCAGGAAATCGGCAGTGTATTCCGGTCTTTCACCGTCGCAGAGTTTGTTTTTGATCCAGGTGAATGGGCAATAATACCCCGGTTTTGATCCGAGGAAATCAACACCCTCCCTGATCCAAAGGATTCCTGCATGGACTGGATGGCAACATCCAAATTTATTTTATCTCCGCAGGTAAATATATCAACAGCGGCATAATCATGCTCCGGCCAGGCATGTATGGTAAAATGGGACTCCGCAATGATAACTACCCCGCTCACGCCCTGGGGAACAAACTTATGAAAAGAAGAACTGATGATGGTGGCACCACTGTCATTGGCGGCCTTGAGCAAGGCGTTTTCCACTGTATCCTTACTCAGCAGCACATTGGCACCGCATTCATAGTATTCAATTGTAAGCTGTCTGCCCAGGGCAAAGACAGGATCCTGGGAATCAGCCGTAGGTTTAATATTTTTATCAAGCATTAATGCTATCTCCAAAATCAATAAAAATATCTTAATGCTATCCTGCCCCTTGAAGCCGGATAAGCTGAAGACGTATGTTTCTGAAAAAAATTAAAAACCATTGAAAAACACCCAATGGTTTCCAAAGGTAAAATTAAAATATTTCCATGATGGAAATAAACCTTTGTTCCTCTGTCTTAAAAGGCATCGTCCTTTTCTGTAAACGGTTCATCATACTCGGGGCGTTAAACCTCACATATGGGTTCACCCGTAACTCATCCGCCAATGTTGAAACAACCAACCGGGGGGTATATTTTTGAAGATAAACCGCTATATCCGGGTTATCTTCCTCTATGGCCGCGGCAACTTTCATGGATTCCATGACATAGTCATGGCCGGCAAAAATCTTTGTTTCCGGTGGAAACGCCAGCAGGCGTTTCAAGGACCTGAAAAAACCCTTCAGGTCTCCTGAAAAACAATTTCCCACTGTGCCATTGAAAAGGGTATCCCCGGTCACCAGGAAATCACTTGCCCGAAAACAAACGCTATCCTCTGTGTGGCCCGGCGTCACGATGATCTCAAGACTTCCGTCATCCAAGACAATTGTCTGGCCTGCCTTTACCTTGCGGCAATCAATAAATTCTGCATCCGTGGTTTCCAACAGCACAGCGTTTCCACAGGTATGGTCATGGTGAAAATGGGTATTGGTCACATATTTGACGGTGATCCCATGTTCCCTTGCAAAATCAATGATGTCAGCAGGATTACCGGCATCAATGGCAATACCCTGGTTGCCTGAAAAAACAAGGTATCCCAAATTGTCCGTTGAATATCTGAATTGTTTTATTAACATGACAATCCTTTGCTAAACTGCACGGATACTCCTTATAATTTTAATTTTTGTTTACCAACACCATCCTTTCATGGGAATGATCTGCAATTGACGACCTTCTTATTTACAGGATTTCACCTGAAAAATAAAGGATTATTGTCCGTAAAACACAATACCGATGACAGCCCGAGTGTTTGCTTTGTTTTCCGCTCAATAGCTGTCAGCATCTTCATCAAAATCATCATTGTCTTCCGGGTCAGAGTTCTCCTCAAACTCGTCACTATAAAGACCGGGTATATCGTCGTCATCCATGGCCTCTTCAGAATATTCGTCTTCTGAATACTCACTTTCAAAATCCATATTCAGACCGTGCTCTTCAAAGATCACCGCAACCGCCTCTTTCAAATTTCTTTCAAAACTCTCGGAATAGTCTCCGTCTGAATCCGGCAAAAATTCATAATCCTCTTCATGTTCTGCAATGAGATCAAACAAGTCCGATGCAACCGAACTCTGGATATCAAATTCTTCCCCGTAGGAATCAAGTATTTCACTAAAAAGGTCATAGAGGCTAAAGGCATCCACGGCATCACTAATTGTCATTTTTTCAGCCATTTACCATCCCTCCTTTACGAATAGAATCAATACACTGGCCCTCCCCAGGTCTTTCCGGACACATAGGTTTTCCGGCAAGATCAATTGGTGCCACTTGACATAATGGCCTGCACATTTTTGTACAATGATAATAACAAGTTTTTTGCTTGTCAATCGCGAGATTTTTTTTTCAAGATTTCGGAACAGGATGTTCCATTTGGTGTACCGGAAGGGAGATGGTAAATTCCGTGAATTCCCCGGGCATTGAATCCACCCTGATAACGCCTTTGTGCTGTTTTACGGCTCTCTGGGCGATAAAGAGCCCAAGGCCTGTACCCTTGTTCCCCTTGTCGGAATAAAACAGAGAAAACACCTCTTCTTGAAAAGCCCTTGCAAGCCCCTTCCCGTTGTCCCGGATTTTGAATTCGATCCGGGTGTCCGTCAAAAGAATATCTATTTTTATTTCCAGGCGTTTTTGGGTTTGTTTTACGGCGACACAGGCATCAATGGCATTTTCAAGTATGGCCAGAAAAGCAGGCAAAAGAACGTGTTTGTCCACAAATATTTGTGTACCGGGTTGTGGGATATTCAAGGTCAAAACAATACCGGCTTTTTTCATCTTTGGATCCAGGGTGGTGGTCAGTTCCTGGATAAAATCAAAAATATCCACGGCTGAAATCTCCAGGGTCCGGTCCTTTGAATGGAAGAGAATATCCAACACCATCCGCCGGACCATGGCAATTTTTTCCTTTACAATTTCCCAGCCGTCGGCCACAAGTTCGGTATCGTTTTTTTCAATACCCGTGGAAATCAGATAATCGCCGCCGTCAAGGCCGGTGAGAAGCCCTTTTATTCCATGGGAGATGGAGGATATATGAAGCCCCAGGGCAGCCAGGTGGTCCTGGAGTTCATGGATCATGGTCACGTCCGTGGACATTTCCATGACATGTTCGATCTTGCCTGAGGGGCCCGTAACCGCAGAGGTCTGGACCAGAAAATTCCGGATACGCCCGTCCTTTAAGCGGACATCCATTTCCGCCACATGGGATTTTCCGTCGGCAAATGTCTTTTCCACGGGACAGCCGGAACAGGGACTGACACATTCTTTATAAACCTGATAACAGCAAAGGCCCTCCCTATCTCCGAATTGTTCTTTGAACCGATTGTTGGATTCAATAATTTGAAAGGCCCTGTCCTGGATGGTAATAAAAGAAGGAGATTCATTGAACAGCTGGATGTATCTTTTTTCAGAGGTTTCAAGCTTGAGGGTCTTTTCCTTGACCAGGTCTTCAAGATTTTTTGTGTACCGGGTTATCTGTTTCCGGTTTTCTATCCTGTCCCTGGCCCGTTTCAATGCGATTTCAAGGATATCATTGTTAATGGGTTTGGTGATGAAATCCACGGCATCCATTTTAAGGCTGTCAATGGCAAGCCGAAGGTCCCCGTGCCCGGTGATCATGATCACCTCAATGTCCGGAAATTGTCCTTTGATAAATTTGAGCAGCTCAATTCCGTCCATTCCGGGCATGCGGATATCGGTCAGGACAATATCCGGCAGCAGGGTTTTCACCATCTGTGATGCCACACGGCCATCCTTTGCCGTATGCACCTCATATCCCCCATCCGCAAGACTGATACCAAGAACCGTGCGAATACCTTCTTCATCGTCAACCAGCAGAACCTTCATTGTCATGGGTCATCTATCCTGTTCAAGGGTATGCATTTTCTAATGACTTCCTTTAAATAATCCGGATCAGCCGATTTTTCAACATAGTATTTCGGAAAATCAATTTTTGTTTTCTGTCCCAGGTTCACCATTTTCACATAATGGGCAAACGAATGGAAATCCACCCCTGAAAAAACAATCAAAGGAATCTTTCGGTACAAAGGGTTTGTTTTCAATTCCTGGTACACCAGGGCACCTCCCTTTTCCGGCATCATCACATCCAGAATAATCAAATCCGGACACAGGGTGGAAAGCACCTCCAGCCCCTGGACGCCGTTCCGGGTGAGTATGGGGTCAAGCCCCAGGGATCTGACAACGGCCATGAGGTAAAAGCGCATATCCATTTCATCTTCGATGACCAGAACAGTCCGGGCGCCTTTATCTGTTTTATTTGTATCTGCCAACGGGCTTACAATCTATCGGGCTTGTTGACACTGGCCACAGGACAGGCGGACCGCAATACCACCTGCTCCATTGTGGAGCCCATGACGGCATCTTCCGTATCCACTTCCCGGGTATGATGGGCCATGACGATGAGGTCTGCACTGGTTTCCCGGGCAAATTTGAGCAATTCCACATAGGGAACCCCCTCCCATACGGAAATTTCATAGTTATCAAAATTTTCCATCTGGGAAACATAGAGCTGTTCCATTTTGGTTTTGGCTTCCTTAATATGCATTTCAATGGATTTTTGTCCCGGTGCGACACCTGCCTGGGTGGTCTCAATATTCAGGGCATGGAACAGGTGGAGCTTACAGCCGATGTGTTCGGCCATCTTATAGGCAAACTGGAAGGCAGACATGGATGCCTTTGAAAAGTCCGTACCAAAAACAATCTGGTTAAAATACCAGAAACAGGTCTCACAGGGCCTGGAAATGATCAGAACCGGACACTTGGCCCACAGGGCCACCTTCTGCATGGTGGTTCCCACAATACCCCTGAATCTTGCGGCTGCCGGGTCATCCTGTCTGGCATGGGCACCCATGATAATGCAGTCAATCTCCTCTTTGCGGGCATACCGGAGGATCTCTATGGAAGGAATCCCCACAATTGTCTCATAGGTCGGCTCTCCATGTTTTTGAATCAGCGAATCATAGGTGGTTTTCATCTCTTCTTTGACCCACTCACAATAGTCCGGACCCACCTGCTCTTTTTCCCCTGTCACATAATCTGTGACAAAGGCACCGCTGCCATGGGAAGGCTCTGCAAACACATGGAAAAGGATGAGTTGGGATTCATATTTTTCTGCAAGTTCAAAGGCAATTTTTGCTGCTGCATCACAGGCGGGTGACGCATTTGTGGCAAAGAGTATTTTTTTAAACATAACTACCCCCTTATGGAACATTGTAACGGGTTAAAATTAAAAGACATTTCCCAGGTAATCCCTTCTATCAGCTCAAAAAGAGAATAAAAGGTTTCATAGGTAAACATATCCTGCCCATCCCCAAAGATGATATGTTTCAAATCCCCCAGAATCAGTTCATGTTCTAATAAACTTTCCATCTGGAAGAATTTCAAGGCGTGGGTTTCATTCTCCTTTATTCCTTTTAGGCAATTGTATATCTGGATCGACGGTTTCCCTGGAAATCCTTTCATGGCGATGGTTTTATAAAAAATAAGCCCCTCGATCTCATGGGTTTTGGCAAATTGTTTCTTCCCGGTATTTGCCATGGCCAATAAGGCGTCCAGCAATTTGGACATTTTTAGAAGTTCCGGGTAATTTGCCACCAGGTTAAAAAAAGAGGCCAGGGTGAATCCCGGTTCCAGGACAAGGGTGTGGGACAAAAAGGAAAAAACCATATCCGTGACAGGCTTGTCTTTTTTCAAAATAATACCTTCTTTTGTCAGACAAATTTTTTCCATACTCACTGCCTTCCCGTCTGTACCGGCTGCAAAGGAATCTTTATGGCAAATACAGAGCCCTGGCCTTTTTTGGATTCAAACAAGATACGCCCCTTGTGTTCATCAATGATTTTTTTGGCGGTCATCAAACCGAAACCGGTCCCCCGGGTCCCCTTGGTGGTAATAAACTCCTTAAACAGGACCCCGCTGACATTGTCATCCATTCCCTGTCCATTGTCCCGGACCCGGTAGACAATCCAGTTGGATTGCTGTTCCACAAAAATGTCCACTTTTTTGTCTGTCCTGGTTCCGGAGACTTCGTTTTTTTCTTCACAGGCATCCAGGGCATTGGTGACCAGGGTGAAAATCACGGTATAAATGGCGTCACAATCCACCATGATGGACAATTCTTTTTCCAAAGGATAGAGGCTGATATTTATTTGCTTTTCACTTGCCCTGGAGGACAAAAGTTCGACCACCTCCCGTGCCGGATGGTTGGGATTGATCTGTTTGAGTTTGGGGCGGCTGGTTTTGGCATAATTGAGCAGATCCAAGGACAGGTTTGTGATCTTGTCAATGTTGCCCTTCATCATTTCCCAGCCCTTTACCAGGTATTCCCTATTTTCATTTTCAATGCCCTGTTCAAGGATAAAGGAAGACCCCTTGAGACCGCCGGCAATATTTTTAATCACATGGGACATGCCGGCCACTGTCTGCCCGATGGTGGCAAGGCTTTGGGATTCGTCGATTTCCCTGTCTTTTTTCCGGATCACCTTCTCAAGGTCGTCCATGTAAGATTTCATTCGTTGGTTGATGGACATCCGGTCAACGGCTTTTTTTACAGATAACTCCAATTCGTTGCTGTCAATTGGTTTTGTGATAAAATCAGCGGCCTCATACTGAAGACTTTTCACGGCAAGGTCCATGTCTCCATGCCCCGTGATCATGATCACTTCCGTGTCCGGACTGATCTGTTTGATCTGCTTTAAAAGGTCAATCCCGCCAATGCCCGGCATCTTGATATCCGTGATCACAATATCCGGCTTCTGGGCCAAAAAGGTCTTAAACCCCGTATCCCCGTCAGCGGCCAGCAACACCTTGAACCCGGCATGGGTAAGGGTGATGTCCAGGACATTGCGGATCCCTTCTTCATCATCCACCAGCAGAATGGTATATATTCTATGCGTATTTTCCATCTGTCCTCGCTTGGGTGCCGAACAACAGGATAAAGGTAACCCCCCCGTCCTTATTGTTGTGAACAAAGATTTCGCCGCCAGACTCTTTTATGATACCGTAGGAGATGGACAGGCCAAGGCCCGTGCCTTCCCCGATTTTCTTTGTGGTAAAAAAAGGTTCAAAAATTTTATCAATGTCACTGCTGGAAATACCAAGGCCGGTATCCCTTATTTTCACCCGGATCTTACCGGCCTCCGTTTTGGTCGACAGCGTAATCTCCCGTTTATCGTTTTTCGGCGTGCTTGATCCGTTAAACTTGGCCACAATGGCATCCCTTGAATTGAGCAGCAGATTGATAAAAACCTGTTCCAGGCGAACCGGGTCTGCAAGAATTACGGGAAGACCATCTGAAAGCTCCCAGATAACCTGAATTTCCCGGAGCTTGAGCTGCTGGCTGAAAATATCAAAGGCCCGTTTCAGGATGTCATTGATATTAACCGCTTCCTTTTTAAAGACAGATTTCCGGCCGAACAGGCGCATGTGGTTGGTTATTTTTGATGCCCGGTCCACATGGGTTTCAATTTCATCGGACAATGTCTTTAAAATGGCCCGGTCAATCTCCTGGTCTGTTCCCAGTTTCCGGGCAATAAAGCCGGATGCGGTCTTGATGACCGACAAGGGCTGGTTGAGCTCGTGGGCCACGCCCGTGGCCATTTCTCCCAGGGTGGCCATTTTACCGGCCTGGATCAGCTGGTGCTCTGTTTCAACGGAATGGGTGATGTCTACGGCCGTGACAATGAGGACCTTTTTATCTGCAAAGTCCGCCGGGCTGATCCAGATATTGGTATACAGATAATCTTCATTTTTTCGTAAGTTTACAACCCGTTCATGGAAACAGACCGTGATATTGTCCTTGATCCGGTCAAACTCCTTGTTGCTGGGAAAAACAATTTCAAACCCCTTTCCTTTGAGCTCATCCCGGTCATATCCATAGACGGACAAGGCCGAATCATTGCAGTCCAGTATGGTCAGCTGATCCTTGTCCAGGATGAAGACAGGATTGGGAATATTTTTAAAAATAGCCTGGTATTTTTTTTCCGAAATCTTAACCTCTTCCTCCAGTTTTTTCCGGCGGCTGATATCCAGACTCATCTCCATGGCTGCCACGATATTGCCGTTTTCATCCTTTAAAGGGGCGGTTTTTACAAACCAATGGGCGATGGATCCATCCTTATTGATGCCCGATTCCTCACTGAAGTGGGATTTGCCGTCCTGAAAGGTTTTTTCAACCGGGCAGTTGAGACATTTGGCATCCAGATCCTTGTAAGCAGCATAGCAATAATCCCCATACTCGGGATTAAATTTGCGGGCAAACTCCTGGTTAAACTCAATCAGTTCATATTCTCTGTTCTGGACGGTGATGCTGCAGGGCACCTGCTCAAACAAATGTCGGTATATATCCTTTTGACGGTTCAACTCCGTCTGTTTTTCATGGATTTCCAGTCCCATATCATTGATGGCCACGGAGAGCTGTCCGATTTCGTCTCCTGGGGGAGAGCCGTTTTTAAGAACTGCAAAATCCCCTTTTGCAATACTCCGGGTATCTGCGATCAATCGGTTGATGGGATGGGTTACCCTAAAAAAGACGATGATACAGATGGTGGCGGCCAGGGTGCCGAAAAGATAGACGGCCGTCCAGACAAACATATTCCTGCTCCGGGCAATCTCCTGTTTGACGGTTTTAAGGGATACCACCACATCCAGAGTGCCAAGCTTTTTGATGTCTGTCGGGTGATAATGGCAGTCGGAAGCCGAACAGGAGGGCGCATTTAAAATAGGATTGATCACCCCGAGCTTTAACTCACCCTCTTCGGACTCAAACATCCGTATCCGGTCTTTGATATCAATTTTCATGACCGGCGGTTCTTTGCTGTGACATATATTGCAGGCAATGTCCTGTTTTTGTCCAAAGGTCCCAAGCTCTGTGCTTTCGTTTGAAAAGCGCACCTGCCCCTGGCTGTTGAATATGCGGATCTCCTCAATATCATTGTAATCGGACATGGAATTCAAAATATCCTGCATGTCCTCACTGGGGCTGTGGAGCATGGCAAACCAGGTCAGTTTCAACACAGAATTACAGAACTTATCCACATCCGAGACTGCCTTGTCGATGAGAATGCGTTTCTGGTAGCCGGCACTATAATGGGACCAGATAAAAATACTGGTAATAAGAACCATACCCACAGGAATCAATAACTTAAGGGTGAGGCCTTTTCTGTGCATAATTCTTTTCAGCATACGGTTTGTCCCTATAATTTTTATCGGGTGAACCTTTTCGTAATTTTGTGAACAGCGCCCGGTATCCATACGACAGCTTTGGGTTGTCCATAAAAAACATAAGAATACGCTATATTGAAAAGCAGAAACCATGCCATGGCAATTCGTTTACAAATTTGCCTATAATTACAAATGCTTAAATCTCAACCCCTGTTTTTAAGCGCCCTGGGGGTTCTTTTTATTCTGGAATATTCAAAAACGCCTTTGAACTATTCCAACATTTCGAAAAATTTATAATTCCCAAACTTCCCCGACCCGGGGTATCCTCGGCCATTCATGCTTTGTCTTGTTCGGACAGCTTTTCATTGCATCCGCTCCTTGTATACGGTATCATTTTTTAATCAAGTCAACCTTTGGACTTTGTTTTTGCAGAATCAGGGCAGGCTTTTTTGCCTTTTGTTACTATTAACAAAAGGCAATAAGAAAAGCCTGACCCCATGTAAATAACGTTTTGTCAGCAAAAGGAAAAATATTGCCATGGGGTCTGAAAATCAAAAAAAAATCCCCTTTCACATTGGAATTGTGGGGGGCGGCAGGGCATGTGACTATTTTCTCAATCTGCTTGAAACCACAGTCCTTCCCTATCTTGATTTAAAAATTTTGGGCGTCTGCGATATCAACCCGGAAGCCACCGGCATGAAAAAGGCAAAAAAATTAGGCATCCCCACCTTTCAAAATTTCCATAATTTTTTCAATGACAAACGCCTGGATGCCATTATTGAATTGACCAATAACAAGAGCCTTCCGGAGCTGATTGCCATGCGTCCTGATAATGTGGGCGTTCTTGAACATAATATTGGCCGCTTGTTGAGAAACCTGTTTGAAATGAATCAGAATTTAATCGAAACAAAAGAACAGGCCATTCTGGACAGGCGGTATTATGAAATTCTTTTCCAACAGACAAATCTGGGGGTTGTTGTCCTTGATTTGGAATTTAATATTGTGGATGCCAACAAGGTCTATCTAAACGCCTGTAGAAAAACCCAAAAAGAGGTTATCGGCAAAAAATGCTTTCAAGTGATCAAGGGATTTTATGCCCCCTGCCCTTCTGAAAACGCAAGCGTTGAATGTCCGTTAATGAGAACCCTTGATTCGGGAAAACCCTCCCATATTATCCATGAAACCATTTTGCCCGGTAACAAAACAAAGTATTTCAGTATTTCCGCTTATCCCATAAAGAATCTGGAGGATAAGGTCACCCATGTTATTGAATTGTGGCAGGATATAACCTCCGAGATTACAGAGAAATGGGAAAACAAGGTAAAGCGGATACACGCTGACATGAAAAAAGTTATCCAGGAGGACCGTCTGGTTGCCCTGGGAAAACTGGTGGCCAGCAGTGTCCACGAGATCAACAATCCCATCCAGGGCCTTCTCACCTTCAGCTATATCATCAAAGATATGACAAAAAAAGAGCAGTTGGATAAAAAGGACCTTGAACAACTCAGGGAATTTAATTTGCACATGACACGGGAACTTGAACGATGCGGGAATATTGTTTCAGGTCTTCTTGCCTTTTCCCGGGAAACGGTGCTGGAATTTAAAAATACGGATATTAATGATATTCTTGAAGCCGTCATATCCCTTACCCGGCATAAGCTTGCGCTTTGTGACATTCAATTGGAAATGTCTCTAGGAACTTCATACCCTCTGATTGTTTTTGGGGATAAAAATCAATTGCAGCAATGTTTCCTGAACCTTATTTTCAATGCCATTGATGCCATGCCCCAGGGAGGGAAGATGACAATTAACTCCGGAATTCATATGGACTCAAAAAAAGTGTGGATCCAAATCAGTGATAGTGGAACCGGGATCAATGATCAGAATCTGGAACATATTTTTGATCCGTTTTTTACAACCAAAGAAGAGGGGGGAACAGGCCTGGGTCTTTCCATCGTTTATGGTATTGTAAAAGATCATAAAGGAGAGGTTTGTGTAAACGAGACCTCCAACCAGGGGACCTCATTTTTATTTACCTTTCCGGGTGTGGTTTCAGACTAAAAAAATTTTACTAATGTGGGGAATGAATCATGGATCAGCAGATGAAAATACTGATTGTTGATGATGAGCTTGTGGTAAGGGAATCGCTTTATCACTGGTTTTCAAGGGAAGGGTATCATACCCAATCTGCCAAAAGCGGTAAAGAGGCCCTGGAAAAACTTGAAACTGAAAATTTCGACACCTTGTTTGTGGACATGAAAATGCCGGGGATGAGTGGATTTGAGCTGCTTGAAATCGTAAAAAAGCGCTATCCGGATACGGCAGTGGTGATCATAACCGCCTACGGCTCAATTGACACTGCGGTTCAGGCCATGAAAATAGGGGCATCCGACTATCTGCTCAAGCCCTTTAAACCGGATCAGCTGTCTCTTATCATGGAAAAAATATCACAGCAGATTAAACTTGCCTCAGAATACAGGTATCTAAAAGGGCAAATGGACAAGATCTGCAGATTTGACAACATCATTGGAGAATCCGATCCAATGAAAAAAATATACACACTCATTGAAGAGGTGGCCAAAACCGATGCCCCTGTTCTTATCCTGGGAGAAACCGGAACCGGCAAAGAGTTGATTGCCAAGGCGATCCATGTAAAAAGTCATCGAAACAATCTGCCCTTTGTGCCCTTAAACTGTGGTGCTTTCCCCGATTCCCTTCTGGAATCCGAATTGTTCGGCTACAACAAAGGGGCGTTTACCGGTGCATCCCATAACCGCAAAGGATTTTTTGAAGTGGTCTCCGGCGGCACCCTGTTCCTGGACGAAATCGGTGAGGTCAGCCAAAAAATGCAGGTGAGCCTTCTCCGGGTTCTCCAGGAAAAAAAGATCACCCGCCTGGGCGATACCCGTGGGATTGATGTGGATTTCAGGCTGCTGTCTGCAACCCGTCAGGACCTTGAAAGCAAAATTTTAGACGGCCATTTTCGAAGTGATTTTTTTTACCGGATCAATATCATCTCCATTGAAATCCCGCCCCTGCGAGAAAGAAAAGAGGATATTGCCTTGCTTGCCTACCATTTTCTTGAAAAGTACAGCCAGGAAACCACCAAAAAGGTTGATACCCTGGATAAAAAGACCCTTGAATATCTTAAGCGCTATCCCTGGCCCGGCAATGTCCGGGAACTTGAGAACGCCATTGAAAGGGCTGTGGTTCTGTCAAAATCAAGAACATTGACCCTGGAGGACTTTTATTTCCTGAAACCCGTTTCTTCCCCTTTTTCCATAGGAGGGACACTCACCCTCAAGGATATGGAAAGGCAATATATCAACACCATTCTCCAGGACAGCCAATGGAATATCACAAGGTCAGCAGAGATTCTGGGGATCAGCCGGGCAACCCTCCATCGAATAATCAAGCGCTTTCATATGGAAAAACCATGAAATGGCCCAGGATGATTTCTGCATAGGAATTTTGCCAATTGGAGAAATCGATCCTTTATATTTAAAGATATTGGCAGGGTCCTTCCTGGGAGAATTGCCCATAAAGACCCTTATTCTCCCCCCCCTCCCCCATCCGGATTATGCCTTTGACAAACGAAGGCTTCAATATGATGCCGCTAGCATGATCAATCAACTTGAAACCCTGGTGTTCAAAGACTGCAGCAAGGTCATTGCCCTGGTGGATGCGGATTTGTTTATTCCGGTATTTTCTTTTGTTCTGGGCGAGGCAAGAATGGGGGGAAGCTGTGCCCTGGTTTCACTTTACAGGCTGCAGGAAAACCATGCAAGGGCCGTAAAGGTGGCCCTCCACGAATTTGGGCATCTCATGAACCTTGACCATTGTCATGAAAAAAAGTGCGTAATGCGCTTTTCTAAAAACATTGAACAACTGGATTCAATTTCCAATATTTTTTGTGACTATTGTCTGGATCATCTGCGTTATATGGTAAGAAAAAAACCATGAATCCGGAAGCAGATGAACGCAGATCTGTTGAATTTTAATTCCGAGAGTATCTGCGTCTATCTGCGTCCTGATCTAAATCCCATGGGGTGAAACACATATGAGATCATGTTTTAAGAAATGCATGGACCAGTTTGTCCCACCCTATTTCCGGGTTGAGGCCATAAAAATCATTCACAGGTTCACCACCGGTGGCCGCAAGGTTTGCATATTCCGGCCCCATCATTCGGGCCAGGCGTGCGGTCTCTTTTTCCATCCAGCGGATGCTGTCATCGCCGTATTTTAGTTTTTTCAGGCTTTTTAAGGGTGCCTCGGGTTCAACAATAAACAGCCACCCCTCCTGGTAGGGATCAGAGTGGAGGAGTGAAAAATTCTCTTTTGCCCGCTGGTTTACGGATAAAACCGTTCCTGAGATGGGAGACAGCACCTTTGCCTTTTTTTTGTCCTGGGTGATGGACCAGCCGGGCACACCTTTTTCCATTCGTGTGCCAATATCCATGGTGTCTGAAATAAATTTTGCTTTGCCAAATAGTTTCATGGCAAAGGCATCAAAACCGATCCGTGCCATCCCTCCGTGTTCCATGCGAACCCAGGTGTGGCCATCGTGGTAATAATAATCTTGTGCAAAATCAAATCCAGCGACATTTAAAATTTCAGGCCGTGATTGTGCCTGGGAAATTTCTATATCGTCCAGCATCTGGTCAAAGGAACAATTCCGGCATTCATAATTGTGGGTGCAGATTTTGGCCTGCTGGATTCGCCCGGTCACTGAATGGCGGCAGGGTCTGGATGCACCATCATATTTTTTCTTAAAATAGGCTGCCCAGTTTAAACTGGTTTCCACAGTTGCCGGAACGCCCATGGCCCGGGTCATGGCCTTGTCAAACTTACAATCGAAACAATCATACACTTTGTTGCAGGTATGAAGGCTGACAATACCGGCTTTCATCCAGATACATTCCTCCTCAACTACCTGAAATCCCCGTATACCTTTCTTTGTGGTCATGGTTTTCATTGGAGGCCTCCTTTTTATTCTTTGTTTGCTGCAAATAAATCTGGGTTTTAACCCATCGCGTTAACTGACCAAATTCAAATTGCAATGGCCGTACCAAACAAAAACACAGGAGATGTTTTATACCTATCTATCTGTAATTATAACATATTTTATGTAAAATGGATTGAATGGCGTCTGGACGAAATTGAGAATCAGTGTAACAATATATTACAGTGCTGGGGATATGATCTATATCTATTAAGCGTTGCGCCTATAATAACAGAGGGTTATGCAATAGACGCAAAAGGATACAATGGGTGTATCCTTTTGATATGGCCGCAGATTTTTTGCTTCTTTATTTTAAAACATCCCGAACGATCTTTAATAATTTTTTTTGATCAAAGGGTTTTGTTAAACTTGCAACCGCCTTGGGAATTGCATATTCATTGTCGGACATCCCGCTGATGACAATGACGGGGATATTTTTTTTATCCTTGTCCTGGTCAAGCTTGCTGAAAAATCGTGTCCCCCACTCTCCGGGCATGTCCAAATCCAGGGTGATCAAATCAAAGGAATCCGCGCTTAAAAGGTCCCATGCCTGCCCGGCATTTTCCGCAACCGTCGGCGCATACCCATTGTCTTTAAATAAATTGGTCAAATACTTTCGAATAGTTGGATCATCATCAATTATGAGAATTTTTTTCATTTTCCTCTCCATCTAGTTAACGCTAATTTGCCTGGGTCTGTTTTATTTGTTAAGGCAGAGGACAGGGCAACCGGCACGAAGGATCACCTGCTTAATCGTACTGCCCAATTCATGGGTTTGGGATCCGGGATTTTGGGAATCCTGTGCCATGATAATCAGGTCTGCATATTTCTCCCTGGCATACTTTACAATCTCCGTATAGGGATTGCCTTCCCAGACTTCAATTGAATAGTTCTTAATCCCGTCCATTTTGGCAGCATATTTTCCCCTGGAAAACCGAAGTTTTTCCCGGATGCGCCCTTCTATGGCATCCTGGTCAAAATTTTTGGAAGTGGGCGTCAACCGCGTATTCTGGGCATGGAATATATGAAGTTCACAGGCAGTTTCCCTTGCCAGTTTACAAGCGAAATCAAAAGCTTTGTCCGATGAGACTGAAAAATCAGTGGCAAATACCACATTGGAAATGGAACCCCAGAAAGAGGCAGCCGCACGATTCACAATCAATACCGGGCAAAGGGATGCTTTTACCACTTTCTGAAAAGTTGACCCCGCACTTTCAACCCTGTTTTCAAGACTGGCTTCTCCGCCGGTGCTGACACCCATCACAAGAAGATCGGGTTTATTCAGGCCGATCTCCCCGAGAATTTCACTGTGCGGCTGGCCCAGGGCTATTTTTATTTCATGGCTTTCAGCTTTGGGCAGTTGATCTGCATAATAGGTTTCTATTTTTTTCTTTTCATCCACCTCTGTCCGGGAGTCGCCTGGAATTGCCCCCTCAATAACATGAAAAATAGTCATATGGGCCTTGTAAAGATCAGAGATATTAAAGGCCACTCTGGCAGCCGGGTCACAGGCTTTTGTTGTGGATGTTGCAAATAATATTTTTTTAAACATATCGCCCCTCTACATAATGTTTATTAATCCATACCATTCCTATGGGGATTGTCAATCACCGAATACCCCTGCTAAATTCGGTCTATCACCGAATTTCTCGGGACAGTACAGATGGAAGCCACCTGTTTGGGATCAAATCCCATGCAAAGCGCCAGCAATTGATTGTAGTCAAAGACCGGGATATGGTATTTATCCGTACCTTCTGCCTCGTTCAATTTCTTCTGAATATTGTCCAGGTACATCAGGCAGGTGATACAGGAAACAACAATAAAATCAGCCTGAGTCTCTTCAATAATGGCATCCAGCTTGGATTTCACAAAGGCTGTGGCCTCGACAGGGGTACTTTTTGAAAACCCGCCGGCGCCGCCGCAGCACTGAAGTTCCCGGCTGTAAGTGTCAACCGTTGCCCCGAGCGCCTCGGTCAAAATTCTCAAGGCCTTGGGCTGCCGGGGGGATTCTTCAAACCCCACTATTTCACTGGGAAAAAGTGTATGGCAGGGATATTGAACCACCCCATGGAGACCCTCAAGACTCTTTTTGATGGTCTGGGAAATTTTTTGGGCCCCCACTTCGTTATAGAGAATTTCAGATACATGACGGACCTTGGTCTTGCATTCAAGCTTTCTGCCGGTCAGCTCTAAAAGCTCATTGACCCTTGCAAGCTTGGTCTCATCATGGGCAAGGTGGTCCCGGCCCATGCGAAGGGAGCTATAGCAGGAGCCGCACTGAACCATGATGTCCAGTCCCTTGGCTTCTGCGATGGACAAATTCCACCCGCTGGAGGCAAGATAGGAATCATCGTCCGTGGAGGGGAAGGCACCGAATGCCGGACAGCAGACATACCCTTCTGCATCGGACAGATCAACCCCCAGTTCCGGCATACTTGCCCGGATGGCCCGTTCAACATCCGGCCGGATGGCCGGGGTATTACAACCTAGGAAAAGACATAATTCCATTTCTTTTATTCCTCGCTAAACATATAGTCGTTTTCGCTGACCACAGGTGTTTTCATAAGCATTTCCTGATACAATTTGAGCATCTCAGGCATTTTGGTAATGGTCTGCAACTCGGGCAGTCCCAGGGATTCCCTCAACTCCGTGTTGGTCCCCACGGACTGGGTGTACCCTCGTTTATAGATCTCGACAATGGAGGGCGGCACCCGGGTTTCGTCATTGGCACTCTGCCATTTCCGGATGGAAAGGATCATCTCAAAGGGTTTGACATCCATGGGACACATTTCTTCGCACCTGGAACAGGACACACAGGCCCAGGCAGTATCATCATCCAAAAGATCGTCCTCCAGCCCATAAACCACCATTCGGGCAAGATTTCTCACCAGAAGCGGCGGATTGCCATGGGAAGCAGGGCAACCCGATAGACAGGTACTGCAGTTAAAACAATGCAGCAGATCCTTGGTGTTGTATATTGCTTTCCACAGGTCTTTATCTGACTCACTAAAATCCATAATACTTGTCTCCTATTGCGCTGCTAACCCAATTGTATTTTTTGACATTTTGGCATCAATGACCGCCATGATCTGTTTGTCACTGAACCCCATGATTTCAGCAGCATTGTTCTGACAGGCCACCCCGCACATGCCGCAGGCCTGGCAGGTAGCGCCGTCCACAATGATTCTGTCAAGCACCTCATCATAGGATCTGGCGCCGTAGGGGCAGATATCAACACAGCGCTGACATCTCACACAAATGGCATCATGGACCCGGGAGATCGCATGGGCCGTGTGAATTTTCCGGCCGGAAAGATAGGCATAGGTTTTCTGGGCCGCGGCTTCCGCCTGGAGGATCGCATCCTTCAGGGTCATGGGCGAATGGGCGGTTCCGGCAACATAAAGCCCTACCTTCATAAATTCAACGGGTCGCCATTTTGAATCGGCTTCAACAAAAAACCCATCCTGGTTCACCGGGAGATTAAAGGCCTTTCCGATATCCCGGTTGGACGTTTCCGCATCCACACCGGTGGAAAGAATCAGAAAATCAGCCGGTATCTCAATTTCCGAGTTCAGGACCGGCTCTAAAAATGTCATCACCGGTTTTCCATCAACGAGCGCAACCCTGGGTTTGGTATCAAGAGTGTAGCTCACAAAAATGATCCCTTCCTCCCGGGCCTGGGTATAATATTGTTCGGCAAATCCATAGGTCATCATATCCCGGTAGAGAATGAAAATCCTGGCCTCTGGATTTTTCTGGCGTATGGTCATGGCATTGGCAATGGCACCGACACAACAGATGCGGCTGCAGTATTCCCGACCCTGTTTTTGTCCATCCTGTTTGACATTTTCCTGCTTTTCTCTGGACCCCACACATTGGATCATGACAATGGTTTCAGCCTCGCTGACATCAATCTCTCCTGTATCAAGACCTGTTTTCAACTGGGCCTGGGTAAGGATCAGATCAGAATTTCCATATTCATATTCAGCAGTTTTTCCCTCAACACCGCCCGTGGCAATGATGGCAGCACCGTGCTGCAGGTAAATATTTTCCTGATTTTCATTGTCCTTGATCTTTGTTTCAAAGGCCCCGAGAGAGCCTTGTGTGGCTGCCACCTCACAATTTTTATGCAGGGTGATATTCTTATGTTCAAGAATTTTGATCGCAAGATCCTTTGCCATGGATACCGGTTCTAGACCGTCAATGGTATGGTTCACATGGGTGCTGGCATACCCCCCCAGTTTGTCCGACCGCTCGACCAGGTGAACTTGTACCCCCCGTTGGGCAAGGGAAAAAGAGGCGTGCATGCCTGCGATTCCCCCTCCCACCACAAGGGCTGTCTGGTTGATGGGAAGCGTTTCCACATGGAGTGCCGGTTTGAGTTTAAGATTCTCAATGATGGCAAATAGCTCGTTATATGCCTCCCGGGTTTGATCCTTTGCTCCTGATTCACTTCTATTGGGTTCAAAAAATCCCTTGTGAACAATGGAGGACAGATCAATGATTTCAAACAAAGAAGCGGCAAACCCGGCTTTTTTGGCAAGGTTTTTCAACGCATTGCGATAGATAAAAGGATGACACGCTCCGATGACAAGTCGGTTGCATTTTGATTTTTTGAGCAGATCCAGAACCGTCTCTTTGCCTTCATCACTGCAGACCATATCAATGATATTGACTTCCCCCACGGCCATTAACTTTTTTAAGCCCTTTTCCAGGGCGCCAAAGTCCACACTGCTCTTTTCCACCTTGTCACTGCATTTGCACAGGACAACAGAGACAAGGGGGTCCTCTCTGTCCTTAGCCCTTGGCTCTGGAACGGCTTCTTCTTCAATGATCGTCACATCAAGACCCGCTAAAAGACGGCTTGCCTGGCCGGCAGCCGCAATGCCAGAACTCATGGCCTCACTTAAATCGGTCAGCCCCATGAGGGATCCGCATACAAACACCCCTGGTTTGGTAAGCTTGACCTTGTCATAGGTTTCGGTGGGCAAAAGACCCTGGGCATTCACCTTTATATGGAGCAGATCTGCCAGGTCCTTATGGGTCTCATAGGGAATCTGTCCGGTGGCAAGCACCACCATGTCATAATCGGCCACAATAAATTCTTCATCTTGGGAATCATAATGCCGCATGGAAAGACTGGTATCCGGATTCAGCATCACCGCCTGGACCCGGCAGCGAACAAATTTTACCCCGATATCAACGGCACGTTCATAATACCGATAAAAATCTTTGCCAAAGGTTCGCATATCCATGTAGAAAATGGTGGTCTCAACATCGTCTCCGCCTTTTTCTTTGGCCAGCACCGCTTCTTTCAGGGCAAACATGCAGCAGATGGAGGAACAATAGTCCCGGTTCTGCCGGCGGTTCCTTGACCCCATGCATTGAATCCAGGCAAGACGTTTGGCGATCTTGCCATCGGAAGGCCGTTTAATCTTTCCGTCAAAGGTGCCGGTACCGCTGATAATTCTTTCAAAGGCAAGGGAAGAGACCACATCCGGTGAAACGGCCCAGGATTTGGCATCTTCAAATTCCCTTAAATTATAAAGTTTTACACCGGATGCCAGAATGACGGCATGAACCTGGCGGTTACTTGTCTCATCCTGTGCGTCCAGATTGATGACGTTGGTGGGACAAACCTTGACGCACTCACCGCAGCGGGTGCAGGCATCCATGTCCACTAGAAGCATCTGGGGCGTGCTGTGGGGAACGGGTTTGTATACCGCCTTTCGCTGGGTCAGGCCGTGGTTGAATTCATCGGCCACTTCAACAGGACAAACACTGATACATTCCCCGAGCCCGTTGCACCTGTCCGTGTCAATATATCTTGCCTTTTGTAAGAGTTCTATTGTGAAATTTCCCGCATCCCCTTCGACACTTTTAACTTGTGTAAAGGGCAATATTTCGATATTTTCATGGTACAACCCTTTTCGCATGCAATATTGGGAGGCATACTCCCTGCCCACCATGGGCAGCATCCGGCACATGCCGCAATGGTCGGAGGGAAACTGATTGTCCAGTTTGGCTAAGATTCCGCCGATCTGGGGGGACGCGTCGGTCAGCAATACTTTGTATCCGATTTCAGCCAGCTCAATGGCGGCCTTGATACCGGAAACGCCGGCACCTGCAACCAAAATAGTTCCTGTGGGCTTTTTCTCTGCCATAATAATCTCCTATTTTACCTGCCCGGTCACTTCAACCAACTCATCATTCTCAAAAACCGTCAAGGGCTGCTTTTCGTCATGGGATCGTCCGGCCTGGTAGCCAAACCTAGCTTGGGTTTTCTGGGCCGCTGTCCTGAAAGCCGGCATCAAATCAATGCTGTTGGGGCAGGCACTGGTGCACTGACCGCACCCCACACAGAACAGACTCATATGACTCATCCGGGTCAGATGGTAGAACATGGTGTCCGTGGGCATTTTAAGGGTACCGAAGGTATCTGCCCATCCCATGTACTGATCGGCCTTGTGCCGGAAGGTATCGGTTACAAACACACATTCCTTGCAATAACACACAGGACAGGCCACCCGGCAGTTATAGCAGTTGATGCAGGCAGCAAGCCTGTCTTCAAGGGCGTCGAAACTTCCCGTTGATTCCCTGTAACCTGCAAATTCCGCATCACGGGCTTTCGTCCGGGCCGCAACAAGTTGTTTGACGGCCGCATCCCGGCTGCCGGGGGCTTCCCCGAAACTTAATCCAGCTGTCTCAAGAACTTTGTCCCCCTTGGGTGTCAGACTTTCAACGTAGAGCGCATCTGCTCCTGCGCCAATGACACACAATCGTAAATCCACAGTGTCGGCCACGGGAAATTCGCATATTTTGCAGGCCCCACAGATGTCAATATCATTGCGCTTTGTATCGCCGGAAAGGGCTTTTTCAAGAAAGGATTCCGAACTTTCTCCCTGGGCCCGCAAATTTAAAAAATCAAGGTTTTCATATCGTCCCAGACAGTCAATGCCGATGAGCAGCACATCATCAAACTCGGCCAGATTCAGTTTACCCAGTTCGATCAGCGCCCGGGTTTCGCAGGATCTTAACACCATTGCCACCTTTCTGCCCGAAGGCGTCGCGGTGATGGAGGAGGCAATCTTGGCGCCGTTCACCGGCACCACCGGTGCAAAAGGGTCAATCCTCTCCACATGGGCAGGATGGGTGATAAGGGTCTGCATCACACCTCTTTTTGGCTGGGTCATTGGCGAAAGCAGGGCATCCACCACCCCTTTTTCCATCATGCCTTTAAAAAGATCAGCCAGTTGTTTGTTCAGTTCGCCTTTTTTAAAGGATATTTTTGTAAAATTTGCCATTGGTCTCGTCTCCGTTTGTTCAGGCTGTCTTGCTGTCTCGGTTAAGGTCTATTTGATTTTTGTCCAGATTAAGGGGGCTGGGTCCTAACGCTTTAAGTTTATGGGTCATTTCAGTGGCAACTTCCCGAAGCATGGTCCCTTCACTTGCCGCAATCCACCGCAGCCAGAGCCGACGCTCGTCAATGCCGTATTCTTTCAAGATCTCGGTCAACATGGCCACCCGCCGTCTTGCCTTGAGATTTCCATTGATATAATGACAGTCTCCAGGCCAGCACCCGCCGATCAAAACGCCGTCGGCACCATTGAGAAAAGATTTAATCACATATTTGGGGTCCACCATTCCGCTGCACATCATCCGGATAATCTTAATATTGGATGGGTAGGACAGGCGAGACGTACCCGCCAGGTCCGCGGCGGTAAACGTACACCAGTTACAAAAAAAGCCGACTATTTTTGGTTCAAACTCGCTCATCTCAAAACTCCTGTTTAATTAAGTAATAATCCGTCTATTTCCGCAAAAACCTGTTGATCGGTAAAATGCCGCACCTTTGCCGCCCCGCTGGGACATTGCCCGGCACAACTTCCGCACCCCTTGCACACGGCAGAGTTGACCTCTGAAATATTGTTGAACAAATCAAATTCAATGGCAGAATAGGGACAAAGTCCGATACACACCTGACAGCCCACACAGACATCCGGATCAATGAAGGAGATCATTGGGGGAACTTCAACAATGCCTTTTGCACTCAAGGCAAGACATTCTGCGGCAGCTCCCTTGGCCTGGGCCACGGTATCCGGGATATCCTTTGGACCCTGGCAGGCCCCTGCCAGAAAAACGCCACTGGATGGGGTGGATACCGGGGCAAGCTTGGGGTGTTCTTCCTGGAAAAATCCATCTGCCCCGATGCCGATGCCAAATTTTCGCATGACATCTCCCGCATTGGACCGGGGCTCCATGGCCGTGCACAGGATGGCCATATCCACCTGGATCTCCACCATTCGACCGGACAGGGTGTCTTCTCCCAGCACGGTGAGCATCCCGTTCGCGTCTTCAGTGATGGACCCCACCTTCCCCCTGATCATGCGAACCCCTTCGGACTGAACTTTTTTGTAAAACTCTTCATACCCCTTGCCAAAGCAGCGCATGTCAATATAAAAATTATAAACAAGCGTATCATGTCCGCACTTGTCCTTGAGCAGATGGGCATATTTCAGGGCATACATGCAGCAGGTTCGTGAACAATATTCATGATAGTTGATGTCCCGGCTGCCGATGCAATGAAGAATGGCCACACTTTTTGGCGGGTCGGTAAAACGCATGGGATCTTTTAAATCCCGTTTCAGCAACTTGCCCAGGGTCGGGCCCGTGGCATTTGACAACCGCTCAAACTCCAGGTTGGTAAACACGTTGGCATATTTGCCGTACCCGTATTGAAGCATGGGGGTGGGGTCCAGGGGATCAAAGCCGGTGGCGATGATGATCGACCCCACATCAATGACTTCTTGTTCATCTTTGATTTCATGGTCAATGGCACCTGCCTTGCATTCATCCACACACAGTTTGCATTCACAGCAGCCGCCGCAGTTGATGCATTTATCCGCATCTTTTTGGGCTGATTCCTCGGAAAGGCCCAGGTCCACTTCGTCAAAATTGAACTTTCTTTCGGCAGGGGCAACAAAGGCAGATTTGGCCCTGGCCACAAGCACTGCATCTTGGGGAAGGGGAACAAAATTATCTTCAACCGGCAGCGCCACCACCGCTTTTCTTTCCTGGTCAAACAACTCCATTTCCTGATTTAAATACCGTTCAATGGCCGTAACCACCTTGTGGCCGCCGGCAATGGCCTCGACCACGGTGGCAGGTCCGGTAACGGCATCCCCAGCGGCAAACACGCCGGGTATGGATGTTTCCATGGTATCAGGATCCACCGAGAAGGTTCCCCATGCGGTCAGATCAATGTTCGTATCCTTTAGAACCGGACCGGATTCCACTCTCTGGCCAATGGCGGGGATGATCATGTCACACTCAATGATATATTCGCTTCCCTCAACCGGAATCGGTCGTCTTCGTCCGCTGGCATCGGCGGGACCCAGTTCATTTTTAATACATTCAATGCCGATCACCCGATTGTTCTCAATGACCACTCGCTTGGGTCCCACCAGGTTAAAAAATACAACCCCCTCTTCCTTGGCACCTTCAATCTCTTCATGGTCAGCCGGCATCTCTCGTTCACTTCTTCGATACACAACTGATACGGATTCGGCCCCAGATCTTACGGCAACCCTTGCCGCATCCATGGCCACGTTACCGCCGCC
>VMSR01000169.1 GCA_013792075.1 Desulfobacula sp. | reverse complement strand
CCGTATAATTATAAAGCCGGCCCAGAACATTGATGATTGTATCCGGATCAATATAGCCCTTGTTTAACAGAATGCTGCTTAAGCGCTCATTGGTTTTTTTTTGAACATCCAGGGCTTCGTTGAGTTGAATACTGGTGATCTGCCCTTCTTTTGAAAGGATTTCACCTATTTTGGTCTTGCCGGCTCCCGACTGATCCTTGATCGTTGACTTAAGACTGGAAACTGATTTTGCCATTCAATTTTTCCAATGGTCTGGGGTGTTTGCTATTTTTTATAATTCTTAAAAACCCTTATACCGCCTGCCAGGACTAAAAGTCCGCCCAGCACGTAAAAACAAAATTTTATCACCATCAATTTTCCACTAAAAAATTCTATGGCCGCAACCTTTGGCATTACCTGGGGTATCCGGAAAAAAACCCCCAACCCAACCGCTATTAAAACCAGCCCATAATAAAATGTAAAAGTTTTTTTGTCCATCTTAATTAACATCCTTCCAATGCGTTGAGTTCTTTTTCAAAATATTTTGTTTTTAATTCCATTTCATCGGTTTGCAGCTCAAGATCTTCAAACAAGGCTTCAATCTCTTTTTCCAGGCCTGCCAGTTCCTTTGCCAGGGTCGCAATCCCAGGACCGTCCTGCTGCTGGGAGGCGATCAGCAACTGCTCATTCACCGTTTGAATGCGGCCTTCTTTTTCTTCTATGGTATCTTCAGTCCGGGTAATGGCCCGTTGAATGGGATTGATTACCTTTGAGCGGCTGGCAATTATTTCAGATTTTTTCTGGCGCAATTCTTTTTTGGACAGGGAGTCGGTTTTGGGTTTTGGGGCCTCTGGGGATAGCAGACCCTCTTCGTCTTCCCATCCTTCTTTGTCCAGAAATTCCTGGTAGGTGCCTTCAAAAAGAGAAATTCCCTCTTTTTTAAAAACCACCAGACGGTTGGCCAGGGCATGGAGAAATAATTCATTATGAGTGACCAGAATGACCGCCCCCTCAAAAGCGTTAAGGGCCTCCACAAATGCGTCACAGGCTTCGATGTCCAGATGGTTGGTGGGTTCGTCCAGAAGCACCAGGTTTAAGGGGCTGATGAGCAGTTTTCCCAGCATGACCCGTGACTTTTCCCCGCCCGAAAGAACGGATATTTTTTTCAGGGCAGCATCCTTTTCAAACATCATGGCTCCGCAGATATTTCTGGCAGCCTGGCGGTCATAATCCGGCTGGGAATGGGTAAGTTCTTCTTCAATGGTAAAGTTGTCGTTTAAGGACTGGATATTGGTCTGTTCAAAATACCCTTTTGAAACACCGGGATTTACCACGACCGTACCGGTCTTTGGATCAAGATTCTGGGTCAGCAGTCTTAGCAGGGTGGTTTTCCCTTTGCCGTTCTTCCCAATAATGGCAATTCGGTCGTTGGGATAAATGGTCAAAGAAAAATCTTGTATCAACGGGGTGTTCGGGTCCCATGAAAAGGATAGATTTTCAGCTGCCATCATTTGTTTTCCGGCAAAGGGCAGACAATTAAATGAAAATGCCAGATTTTTTAACTGGGCCAGTTTCTCCTTTGATTGGGTTTTTTCAAGGGTTTTGAGCCGGGACTGGACCATGTTGGCAAGCCTTGCCTTTGCCCTGAAACGGGTAACAAAGAGTTCAATCTCCTTTTTTCTTTTTTCCTCATTTTGCCGGGTTTTTTCATAGATTTCTTCATCCTGGGCCACTTGGAAATAGTATTTGAAGGTATCTCCCTTGATTTTTTTTATTTTCTGGCGGTGGATACCGGCGATATGGGTGACCACATTGTCCATGAATCCTCTGTCATGGGTGACCAGAAGAACTTCCCTGGGCCAGGCGACCAGAAACTGGGAAATCCACCGGATAGAGGTGATATCCAGATAATTGGTAGGCTCATCTAAAATCAAGAGATCCGGCTCAGAAACCAGAACCTTTGCCAGATTCAGTCGAACCTGAAACCCCCCTGAAAAAAGAACGGGGTCTTTTTTCATGTCTGGCTGGGAAAAGCCAAGACCCGCAAGAATTTTTTCCGCTTTCCAGGAATGGTCCCGTTCATGTTCCAGAAGTCCCTGCATGGCCTCTTCAATAATCGTATTTTTTTCAAAGGATATTTTTTGGGACAATATCCCTATTCTGTATCCTGTCGGGCAGGAAATTTTGCCGTCATCCGGGTGATCAATTCCGGCCATCATGTTCAGGAGAGTGGTTTTTCCGTGGCCGTTTCTGCCCACAAGCCCCACCCGCTCACCCTGGTTGATCTGCAGGCCGGTATCTTCCAGAAGAATCTGATCTCCGAACCCTTTATAAATGGACTCAATATTTAGCATTCAATTACCCAACAAAAATATCTTAAATTATTACTTAAATTCTTCTCAAAGATGTATCATATCACTGCCACCACAATTTTTAAACACAAGATTTTTCTTGACTTGATTTTTTAAGTTCTTAATAGTTGTTCGGTATATTTTTTCTAATGCAAAAATCAAAATCGAGGGAAACATGACCAAATATATTTATGAATTCGGTCCCAAAAGAACCGATGGGGATGCAACACAAAAAAATCTTTTGGGCGGGAAAGGGGCCAATCTTGCTGAAATGTCAAAGCTTGGACTTCCGGTACCCCCGGGCTTTACAATTTCCACAGAGTGTTGCAACCATTATTTTGATCTGAACAAACGGTTTCCGGACACCCTTGAAACCGAAGTTTCTCTGGCCATGGCAAACATTGAAGACCAGATGGAAATGAAATTCGGGGATATGAATAATCCCCTGCTGGTATCCTGCCGTTCCGGTGCCAGAAGCTCCATGCCCGGAATGATGGAGACCATTTTAAATGTCGGGCTCTGCACAAAGACCATTGCCGGTTTGATTGCAAAAACCGGCAATGAATGGTTTGTGTATGATGCCTATCGACGGCTGATCATGATGTATTCCGATGTGGTCATGGAAAAGTCGGAACAGATAAAACCCATTGATGGAATGGGCATTCGCCTTAACCTTGAAATGATGATGAACAATCTGAAAAATGACAAGGGGTATATAAACGACACCGATATCTCCACCGAAGATATGAAGGCATTGTGTGACCGGTTCAAAAAAAAGATTCATGAAACCCTGAATATCGAATTTCCCGATGATCCGAAAGAACAACTCATGGGTGCCATCGGCGCTGTTTTTAAAAGTTGGAACGGACGACGGGCGCTTTCCTACAGACGAATCGAACACATTCCGGACAATTGGGGAACAGCCGTTAACGTACAGAGCATGGTCTTTGGCAATATGGGGCAGACCTCTGCCACAGGGGTTGCCTTTTCAAGGGACCCTGCCACAGGAGAGAACAAATTTTACGGCGAATGGCTGATCAATGCCCAGGGAGAGGACGTGGTGGCCGGTATCCGAACCCCCAACCCCTTAAACAATGATACAAAAAACCGCCAGAACAGCCATCTTTCTTCCCTGGAAGAGTCCATGCCGGACCTCTATGCCCAGTTGTTTGAAATTCGAAACATTCTTGAGTCCCACTACAAAGATATGCAGGACATTGAGTTCACCATCCAGGAAGGCCGTTTGTACATGCTCCAGTGCCGGGTGGGAAAACGGACGGCCACGGCTGCCCTGAACATGGCCATGGATATGTATGAACAGGGCATGATTGATGAAAAGACCATGGTTTGCCGTCTGGATCCAAAAGTGCTGGATGACATGCTCCATCCCATTGTGGATCCGGCAGCAGAAAAGACGGCCGTGCATGTGGTAGAAGGACTGCCGGCAGGGCCAGGAGGCGCCTGGGGTCAGATTGTTTTTACGTCCGAAGACGCGGTTGCCTGGGCCAAAACCGATAAAAAGGTGATCCTGGTCCGGGAGGAAACCAATCCGGAAGATATTGAAGGCATGCGGGTTGCTTCCGCCATTTTAACGGCCCGGGGCGGCATGACAAGCCATGCCGCACTTGTGGCAAGGGGCTGGGGCAAATGCTGTATTGTCGGTGCCGGTGCCATGAAGATTAATGCCGGCGCAAAAGAACTTAGGATCGGTGCCAAAATTTTTCATGAAGGGGATTTCATTACCTTAAACGGTACCAAGGGGGTGGTGTATGACGGCCGCCTGAAAATGAAAGATTCCCTGGAAAATCCCAAATTCCAAAAATTCATGTCCATTGCCGATTCCTATAGAACCATGCAGGTGCGAACCAATGTGGATACGCCGGAAGATGCCAAAATTGCATTGACATTTGGTGCACAGGGGATCGGTCTGTTCAGGACCGAGCACATGTTCTATGGATGTGATTCAGGGGAACCGCTTTTTCTGCTGCGGAAAATGATCCTGAGCAAATCAAAGGAAGAGCGTCAGGTGGCCCTGGATGAGCTGTTTCCCTTTGTCAAACAGGAAATCTCAAAGACATTGTCTGTCATGGATAACCTGCCGGTTACCCTGCGGCTTTTGGATCCGCCCCTGCATGAATTTGTACCCCAATCAAAGGAAAATCAGCAGGAGATTGCCGATGCCCTGGGAATAGATCTTGAAGAAGTGTTGAAACGCAGTGCGCTTCTCAAGGAATCCAACCCCATGATCGGCCACCGGGGGGTCCGTCTGGGCATTACTTTTCCGGAAATCACCCGGATGCAGGTAACAGCCATTTTCGAAGCCTGTGCCGAACTGATCCAGGCAGGCAAACATCCCTTGCCCGAGATCATGGTCCCTGTGACCTGCAATGAAAAGGAATTGGCATTCACTCACAAGATTATCACTGACTGCTATGACCTTACCCTTGCCAAATATACGATTAAATCTATCCCGTATCTGTTTGGCACCATGATCGAAATCCCCAGAGCCGCATTGGTTGCCGATAAAATGGCAAAACATGCCCAGTTTTTTTCCTTTGGCACCAATGACCTGACCCAGATGACCTTTGGTTTTTCCAGGGATGATATCGGTTCGTTTATGAACGATTATATCGACAATGCAATTTTAAGTTTTGACCCCTTTGAAACCCTTGACCAGGAAGCGGTGGGCAGTTTGATTGAGATTGCAGTCGAGCGGGGCCGGAAAACGAGACCGGATATAAAATTGGGGATCTGCGGCGAACACGGCGGTGACCCGGCATCGGTGGTGTTCTGCCATAGGGCCGGACTTACCTATGTCTCCTGCTCACCCTACCGGATTCCCATAGCCCGGCTGGCAGCCGCCCAGGCAGCAATTTTATACCCTGTCTGAACAAAAAAAATTAATAAAAAAGCCCCTGTCTTCTTTATTGCGGCAGGGGCTTTTAAATAACATATGGTTAGTCGGTATCCACCCAGTACCGGGACCAGGGGCATCTTTCTTTATAGGGGAATCGGATCAATTCAGTGGCAAGGATGGAAAAATCAGATTCCCGGACCGTATAATAACTGACCTTTTCTTTGTCGATAATGGTCTCAACTCCCAGGGCAGCATAAAGGGTCTGATACCTGTCCTCCACAAAACATTGAACAGCACCGGTGACAATTACCATGCCCGATTCCCTTTGAATGTCAAACAAATCGATCATGGTAATTTTAAAGGATTTGCCTTTAAAATGATTTCTCGCATCGGTCCGGGTAAGCTCACAGGTCAAAAAGTTTTTAAAGCTCATCTCATATTTTGTAAATTCATTGTCCTGTGCCAAAAGAAAAGAAGGCATCAATATCAATACACCAAGCAACAACCCATGGAAACGCTTCATAGAATCAGACCTTTCCTTTCACCAGTTTTAGAATGGTATTGTGAAGATCTTCCAGCACAACAGATTTTACCACCACAGAACCGGCCCCTGAAAATTTATATATAAACTTGTTTTTTATCGCCTTATTCTGGTAACCGGTTTCAACCAGGATGGGAATTTTCTGATCAATTTTTAAAATATGATCCACAAAGGTTTCGGCTGTCATTCCCGGCAGTTCATGATTGGTGATAATCATTTTAAATTTTTCAGGCTGGATCCTGAAGGTGTTGAGCGCCTGGGTACCATCTGTGGAAACCATAGCTGTATATCCCATTTCTTCGATCACGCTTGAGATTAATTGTCTTCTTTTGTCATTGGCATCTATGATCAGGATATGCTGGTCCCCGATTATGGAAGATACTTCTTCAAACCTCGGGAGTTCCGGCTGCCATTTTAGTCCGTTAACAGGATGAATGTTCGCGACATCTATTTCATAGGCCTTGACGGATATGAACCTGTCGTTGTCAGTATCCGGCACCCGGGTGATCAGATTTTTGTTGGCGGCAATATAATGCCGCAGCCACCTTCGGTATTCAGGGTTTTCTCCGGTGAGGATCAGCAGTTTCGGTCCGGCCTGGGAGTTAACCTGGATCGAATGGTAAATCGTCGGGTCGTGTGAATAGGCAGTTGTGGTTTCCTTATAGTTTTCTTCGACAAATTCAACCATAAAATCCCGGGCCAGGCAGGTAGACGAGACCAGCAAAAATGTTAAACAATATACGAGTATATTTTTTTTCATGGGCCATTCCTGTTTTTTTTAAAAAAGAGTCACGAAAAATCTATCGGCAATCCCCTCCCAATTCTTGACTTCCTATAAGAGAACCCAGGCAACAATAAAAAGGAGAAGGTACAAAAAACCCAGGAGAATCAAATGCTTTTTATGATCTGTTTTCCTCCTGGCCCGGAAACGACTTAGGCCAAGTCCTGCAAAACTTACCCCCACTCCCAGTATAAGTGTATATACAAGATAATGCAAAAATTTTATATCCCAGACAGTTCTGAGTTCAAGACGATAAAATTTATCAAACAGGGTTTCAAATTCCGGCTGGGCTCTGTGAAAGACCAGAAGGGAAACAAATAGAACTCCCCAGGCACAAAAGCTGACCAGAATGAAAAGGCGGGTCCAGAGGTCTTTGTTTTTGCGACGTTCAATGGGATGGGATCTTGGCTTAATAGCTCTCTCCTCGTTTTTTTTTGTTTACTTTTATTTGTATTATATAATATCATTTTTCCATGAATTCCATAGATCTTTCTAAAAAACAATTCAATGACCTTAAAACCATGGTCTATGTCACATCCGGTATCAATCTCCATGAAGGCAAACTCGAGCTGCTGAAATCAAAAATTGCCAAACGGATGCGCATAACAAAAAAATCATTAGACCACTATCTGACCTATTTGCAGACCGATGAAAGGGAGGTAGTGGAATTTATTGATACGATGACGACCAACCATTCATTTTTTTTCAGGGAAAACAAAAGCATAGAGTTCATCGTCAATCAATTCAACGGCCATCCTCAAAAAAAAACAAAACTGTTCAAAATATGGTGTGCTGCCTGCTCCACCGGAGATGAACCCTATACCATTGCAGTTCAGCTCAAAGCCCTGGGGATCAGTTTTTCCATTCTGGCAACAGATATTTCCCATTCAGTCCTGACCACTGCTACCCGGGGAATATACAGGGCGGATAAGTTGAAAAATGTACCCCAGCCTTTCTTGCACCGTTTCTTTCAAAAGGGCAGCGGTAAATTTGTCGGACATGTCAAGGTAAAAAAAGAAATAATGGCCCATGTTTCGTTTCAGGAATTCAATTTAATAACGGATAGACCTGTCTTTTATCATTATGATGCAGTTTTATGCCGAAATGTCATGATTTATTTTGACCCGCCAACCAGTGAAATAGTGACAAACAAACTCTACAGCAGTGTCGTTCCCGGTGGATATTTTGCCATTGGAAATTCCGAAAGCCTTATGAACATGAACCATCGGTTTAAATCCATCCCAAAGGTACCCAGTCTCTACATCAAGTAAATCAATTATTGTTTTTACAAATGGGCATTTGCTAAAAACCGCCTGGTAATCATTTCTATGATTTCCTCTGCACTGGACTCAATGGGCTTGTTGCTCACGTTAATCATTGAAAATCCCCTTGTGATATAATATTTCTGAGCATTTTGAATTTCATCTTCTATATCCTGTCTTGAGACATAGGAATAGATATCCGTGGTTCCCAGGCTTTCCTGTCTCATCTTCCGGTGGGCCAGAAGTTGCTCCACATTAATATTCAAAGCGACAACCCGCCTTCTGTCCACCCTGTCCAGGGTCTCTGGCATGGGAACTCCGGGAACATAGGGTATGTTGGCCACTTTCCAGCCCATGACGGCCATGTACATGGACAAGGGGGTTTTTCCGGCCCGTGACAACCCCAGCAGGACAATTTCCGAGCCCATCAGGGTATCCGGGTTTAATCCGTCGTCATGGGAAAGGGCAAAGTCAATGGCGGATACCTGTTTAAGATTTACGTGTTGAATTTCCCTGTAAAGGCCCGGCTTTTCCAGGGGGGCCTTGTTTAAAAAAGCCTGGATCTTGGACAGAATGGGTCCCATCAGATCTATGGTGACAATGTGATTGTCAATCCCTTTCCGGGTCAGGTATTTTCGAAGATTTGAATTCACAAGGGTATGAACAATAAGGCTTTCAATATCCTTTACCTTGTCAATGAGTTCATCCACCTGGCTTTCGGATCGGATATGCGCCACCTTGACAACAGAAATCTGACTGCCTGGAAACTGGACTAATGTGGATTCAACCAGGTTAAAGGCATTAATCCCTTCTCCGCAGGATGCGATGTAAATCATCTGAAAACTATTGGAAGCAATTTCATCTATCATAAAACTATATCCTTTATCCCCCTATTTATTTAGGGTATAAAGAGTTTCATATAATAACCCCACAAAAGAGTCAAACAGGGAGACACCATGACACACGAAGACAAAGGGCATTACGCAGGCAAGCATCCTGGAAAACCCATTGACAAGACCATTTCCATTAAAATTACTTCCCTGGCGGAAAACAACAATTTGCCCTGTGCCGCTGCCCACAAGGCAGCCAGGGACCTTGGTGTTTCACCTTCGGATATCGGGATCCAGACCGATCTTATGGAATACCGGATTTCCCAATGCCAGCTGGGACTTTTTGGGTATTCACCGGAAAAAAAGAAAATCGATCCGAATATTGAAGTATCAAAAGCGCTTTTTACTGCATTGGACAAGGCAAGCAGTGATGGCAAAATTTCCTGTAGCCAATGCTGGGAGATTGCAGATACCCTTAAAATCAAGCGGCTGGATCTGGGATCCGCCTGTGAAAAAATTAATCTGCGAATCAAACCCTGTCAGCTGGGTGCCTTTTAGCCGATGGATTCCCCTCGACACCTTATTTTTTCTTTGACAAATACAGCGCATATCGGATAAGTTGGCGCATTTGAAGTCTAATGGATGGGACGTATGATTAACCTGTCAGCAGGGGATTGGCGTGAATCAAGTAAATACTTTATCCGGTACGAACCAAGTTCAGAGCCTTCTTCTTAATCCCAAAACCATGCTTGTGGCTTTCCTTCTGGGCGGGTTGATTCTTTTTCTGAGCCTCAACGGGACCGCTTTTGCCAGGGAACCCCAGACCAATGAAAAAAGACCCACCCTATCTCAAAAACAATCAATCGCTCACAAACCCCACAAAAAATCAGCGGTTAAGACATCCAATAAAAAAGCTGCGGTTAAGACGTCCAATAAAAAATCTACTGTTAAGACGTCCAATAAAAAATCTACTGTTAAGACATCTAATAAGAAACCTATTGTTAAGAAGTCCGATAAGAAATCAGCGGTTAAGACATCCAATAAGAAATCTACTGTTAAGACGTCCAATAAAAAATCAGCTGATAAGAAGTCTGATAAGAAATTAACTGATAAAAAATCCAATAAAAAGCTAGCGTATAAGAGGTCTATCAAAAAAAGAACCCCTCAAAAAAAACATGGCGGCCACCCCCAAATTTTTGACAAAACACTTCAGGCGGAAATAAAAAAATATCTGGGTGTGCCCTATCGATATGGAGGGAATACTACCAAAGGAATGGATTGTTCTGGTTTTGTAAAGCGGATCTATTCAGAGACATTTTCAACAGATCTTCCCCACCAGGCATCCCAACAATTTTTTTCCCCCAAACTTGAAAAAATTTCCTCAAAAAACCTTCAAACCGGGGACCTTGTTTTTTTCTCCGCCCCAAAAAGAAAACGAATCAACCATGTGGGGATATATTTGTCGAACAACAAGTTTATTCATGCGATTCGAAAAAAAGGGATCACCGTTTCCAGCCTGAATTCTAATTGCTGGCAGTCCCAAATAGTAGGGGCCAAGAGATTGAAGGGGATTGATCTTAAGGATGCTTCAACCCATGTCCCGACCGGAAAAATTGATTTAACCTTTGTTGAGAACGAACAAATCAGGCGTCAATTTGCTCAGCCTTCAAGTGCGTATATCAATTAGCATGAAATATTTAACATCTGATTGGCCAGGTCTCTAAAGGATAACCCCTGGAGGTGAATCCGGGTCCTTTAGTTTTGCCTGACTTCTTTTTTTCCGTCTCTGTTTCTGTTTTCTAATTTTCTCCATTTGGTTTGTTTCCTTGTCATTTCGTCCGGTCATTCTGGCTTCAATTTTTTCAACAAGGCTTCGCAGGGCAAGGAATCGGTTTAAATGTTGGGATCTGTGCTTACCCACTTTTACGCACAGTCCCGTTTTTTCATGGCTGACAAAGACAGCAGAAGCGGTTTTATTTACCTTTTGCCCTCCCCTGCCCGATGATTTGATAAATTTTTCCCGAATGTCTTCTTTTTTAATCCCCAGATCTGCCATTTTTTTTTCCAGGGCCTCAATTTTTTTTATGTCTGGTCCCATTCCACTCCAGTATAAATCCCCATTGTGTTAACGCATAGCACTCCTACATATTATGCTTTAGACAGCAATAATCAAGCCAAATGTATTTCAGTTATCTCCTATCAATAAAATATGAAAAAAACAAAAATTAAGGGTTTCCCTGATTTACTTTTCCTTTTTTTTTTGCCAAGCTCAAAATTATAGACACATGATTGCCTGTTATCCAGAAAGAATAGTGTTAATTATGCCAAAAACAAGAAAAGAAAATCCGTTTTTAATCGGGATGTCTGAAAATGATATCATGCAGACGTATGGGAGTTCTGATCAGCGTCAGTCAAATCTGCTGGATATAACCAATTATTCTGCCCATATAAAAAACCGGTCCTTTGACTTGGACTTACAGAGGGAATACCGGTCTCCCCCCAAAAAAAATGAATCCACGGGGTATGTTCTGGATAACAAATTTTCAGGCCGGTTCAAGCTATATGAATATGGAATTTTATTTGAAATGCTGCTTTCAGGGGCTGTCCGATATGAACGAGACAAAAATGCCCATATAATTCAAACATGGGAACATACCATTGAATGCGTGACTGCCAAGGATGGCGTCGTGTTTGATGTCTATTTTTTCTGGGAGGGAATGTGCGGTACAAATTCCAGCCAGGGATGGGCCAATTTTGGTATAAATCTTTCAGTGAGGTATAAAGACGGTTCCGGCAGCCTTTCTGAAATGGATGGGATTTCCTGTTTGGGTGCAAAAACCTGCAAGGGCAATTCAAAGCTCATTGATAATTTTGTAAAAAAAAAAGGGACGCCTGTTACCTTTGTAATCCGTTATGAGATGGATCTGGCAGCCAATAGCGATCCCCTGGCCATATCCGAGGTCCGTTTTGATAAACCCGCCAACACCTATTTCAAGATTGTTACAAAATAATAGCCCAACATCGCAGTCGTTCTTATCAAAGATGGCCTCCATCCATTATTTTGTTCTTCCCGGAAATTCTAATGAAGGGCCCAGAAAAAACGGGTTCTCCCACTGGAATCTTCCGTCTGAATATACCCTTTGGCAATAAGATCCTTTATGGTGAATTCCGTGAAATCCACATCAAGGTTTGCCATGGCAGAAATTTTTACACAAAGAGCCTTCAGACAGGTATTGATATCTCCGGAAAATAATGAAAGCTGCTCAATGAAATCCTGGGTCAGAAGTTTAAAAATCATCTCCATGCGATAGTGGCCACCCACCTGCATCTGTTCAAAGGGCGTTGCTGTTTTGTTTTCATATCTTTTTTTAAGGTCTTCCCATATTTTCCGATTTTCCTGCCCGGCATCATGAACAAATGCATCCATCTCTTCCGGGGAAAGGGCGGAAGTCCTGACAATGGATTTATTTGCATTATATTCATCCCAGTCGTTGGTGAGGATTTCAAGATCGTAATCGGCAATATCCTCCCTGACGGTCGTTCCGGGAAATGGTGCCAGGAAATGATAGGCAGATTCAATCTCCAGTTCTTTTTGCAGTTTCAATGAATCCTTCATGGTTTCATGGGTCTCTCCGGGCAGTCCGACCATAAAAGATGCATGCCCCCTGATTCCCGCCTCCCGGCAGGCGGTCGCCGCTTTTTTTGCCTGGGCAATGGTGATCCCCTTTTTGACCCGTTTGAGCATGTCAGGATTGCCGGATTCAATACCGAAACTAACCGAATGACAGCCGGCGCTTTTCATCAGTTTTAAGGTTTGTGTATCGATGGTATTTACCCGGGAAAACGCACTCCATGAAACCTGAAGTTTCCGTTTTAAAAGTTCGTTGCACAATTGGGTCACCCGGCGCTTGCTTGCGGTGAACAGGTCATCGGCAATGTTGATAAACCTAGTTCCTAGGGATAAAAGCGCCTCAATCTCGTCGGCAATATGGACGGCGGATCGAAAACGGACCTTGTGGCCAACCATGCGGCGTCCAAGACAAAAAATGCACTGGTTGGGACATCCCCGGCTGGTGATGATACTGACAGGGTATCCCAGGGCCTGATATCGTGCCATGGGCAGCAGATGTCGGGCCGGCAGAGGTAGTGAATCCAAATCCTTAATAAAAGGACGTCTTGCAGTTGTTCGGATTTTTCCCTTCTCCCTGAAGACAATTCCCGGGATATTGTGCCAGTTTGCAGGGGTGTGAATCACACCCAATAGTTCCTGAATGGTCACCTCCCCCTCCCCTTTTACAATGATGTCGATTTCCGGGTAAGCAACCAGGGTGTTTTCACTGTCAAAGGAAACATGGGGACCGCCCATTAGGGTTATCACATCCGGGTTATTCTGCTTCGCGGCGCAAAGGATGCCAGCCGCCTGATTAAAATTCAGGGTCACAGAATTGATACCCACAACATCCGGACCAAAGGCGTTCAGCTCTTTTTTTAGTTTTGTTTCCGAATATCCCCGAACAATATAATCCAGAATGGTAACCTGGGCTCCTGCAGATTCACAGGCAGCGGCAATATATGTAAGCCCCAAGGGGGGGGACGGAACCTCTTCCAGGGGGTACGGCGGTGCAATAAGGGCTATTTTCATTCAAAGCTTCCTTTGGTAAATACATTCAATTATTTTTTAAAACCTATTTCTTATATGAAAATCTGTGGGGCGTAAACACCCATTTTGGGTGTGATCATTTCTATTTGCCCTGAAAATCAGGTTCTCTTTTTTCGAGCATGGCGCAGATTCCCTCCTGGGCATCTTCCATCTCAAAGGTTCGGGACTGGATATGGGCTTCCATCTCAGCTGATTTTAAGGGATTCCAGTCAAGCCCGCTGTAAATGGAGTGTTTCATCATCTGAACTGCAGCCGGAGCGCACAAGGCAATTTCGTGGGCAAGGGCCAGGGATTTTTCCATGACCTTCTCGTTTTCCACGGCATAATTTACCAGCCCGATTGAAGCCGCCTCTTCCCCGGTTATGAGTCTGCCGGTAAAAAGCAGTTCATTGGCTTTGGCAAGGCCCACCAGACGGGGCAGTATATAGGAAATTGCCATGCCGGAATGTACGCCAAGGCGGGCAAAATTGGCCCCCATCCGGGCCTTGCTGTCCGCAATGCGGATATCGCACATCAGGGCAAGTCCGAGGTCCCCGCCGATGGCATGCCCGTTAATGGCACCGATAACCGGGATCTGAAGCTTCCCGATATCAAGAAAAGGTTTGTACAAGGCCATGAGCACCTTGTTTAAAAAAGGTTGGCCTTTTTTGATAATTCCGCTCTTAAAATCAGCACCCGTGCAAAAACTGGTGCCACTCCCCGCGATAATCAGGCAGCGCAATTTTGAGTCTTGGCGCACCTGTTCCAGGATTTTATGGAAAGCCGGCATTGTTTCCGGGTCCATACTATTTCTGTTTTCAGGCCGGTTAAGCGTAATTATAGCAATTTTGTCCGATTTTTCATAAAGTATTGGCGCAGTTTCCATATGGATTTTCCTTATGTTGAGGTTGGGGGTATATTAAGGACGAATAAAGAATTTATCAACCGGGCCACAATTTTTTAATAAAATTATCCAGTGACAAACCCAAAGAAATTCTCTAAAATTTAGGCAGTATACCCAGGCGACCTAAACCACAAACATTTGGAGCATTCTTAATTATATGAACCCTGATCCCATCCCCAATGGATTCCACCATGTGGGCAATTGTATTCGTCCGCCCAGTGAGGCCAATGCCATACTTCTCCAGGCTACCCTTGGCTGCTCCCATTCCAGGTGCACCTTTTGCGGCGCCTATGGGGACAAGAAGTTCGCCATAAAAGAGAAAAAATATTTACTAGGAGATCTTGCCTTTGCCAAACGATATTGCCAGCACCAGGACCGGGTATTTGTAATGGACGGAGATGCCCTTGTCATGCCCATGAAAGACTGGGAATGGCTCTTGGATCAGATTCACAACACCCTTCCCTGGGTCAACAGAATTACCTGCTATGCCAATTTAAAGTCCATTATGCTGAAAACAGATGAACAGCTGTCCTCTCTTCATAAAAACGGACTGAAAGCGGTGTTTTTGGGGTTGGAGTCGGGTCATGCCCAGGTAAGAAAAGATATCAGAAAAGGCGGCACCCCGGAAGAATTAATATTTCATTGCCAGCGCCTTAGAAAGTCGGGTATCCGTCTGGTCACCATTGTTCTTCTAGGATTGGGTCAGAAGGATCTAAGCCTTGCGCATGCCCGGGAAACCGGCCGCGCCCTTACGGCCATTGATCCTGAGGCGGTCAGTGCCTTAAGTCTTATTCCCCTTCCCAATACCCCCCTGGGCCAGGCCTTTGAAAATGGTAATTTTATGATCCCCGATGCCAAGGGCATGGTATCGGAACTTCGGGAGCTGGTAAGGCACACAAATCTTACCAGGGGGGCGTTTCGTTCTGTTCATGCCAGTAATTATCTGTCCATTGATGCCAGGTTTCCCCAGGACAAAAAAGCGGTGCTTCAAACCCTTGACCAGGCCCTGGCTGGAAAGATAGGTCTTAAGCCCGAGTGGATGCGGGGGCTCTAACCCATGGACCGCTCTTCTTCAGGGGTTCTTTTTTTGCTATCCGCTTCTGTGGGGGTGGCAATGATCGGCCTTGGCATCATTTGGCCGATCATACCGATATATGCAGTACAACTGGGTGCCGGCGGCTTTCTTGTCGGATTGATAATCGCTGCCTTCAATGTTTCCAGAACCATTTTCAATCCCCTGGCCGGCCGAATTTCCGACAAATTGGGACGGAAAAAATTCATTGTGACCGGGCTTTTTTCCTATGCCGTCATTTCAGTATTATATGTATGGCCTGACCAGGCCGAAGCGCTTATTTTTGTTCGGTTTTTCCACGGCATGACCTCTGTGCTGGTGGTTCCCATTGCCATGGCCCTGGCCGCTGATATTGCACCTCCGAAAAAGCTTGGGCTGTACATGGGCACCCTGAACATGTCGGTAATGCTGGGCCTTGGTATCGGACCGGTTCTGGGAGGAATAATCCGTGATTTTTTTGGAATGAATGCAGCCTTTTATTCAATGGGCGGACTGGCATTTTTAACCGGCGTATTGGTGCTGGCCTTTATCCCCCCGGAGAAAAAACCCATTGTATCCGACCAAAGCCCCCGGGTGGCGTCCTTCAAAGAAATGCTGAAGCACAGGATTGTTCTGGGAATTTTTTTGACCCGGTTCTTCACAGCCTCTGGCCAGGGGGCGGTTTATACCTTTTTGCCGATCCTTGCACTCCAGCTCAACCTGACAAGTTCCCAGGTCGGTATGGTTCTTGGGGCCAATATTTTTCTTATTGCACTTCTCCAGAGGTCGGTGGGCAATCTTTCCGACCGAATCAATCCCAAGTATTTCATTATTTCAGGCACCTTTGCCTCGGGATTATTTGTATTGGGAATGCCCTTTGTGGACGGCTTTGCAATGATCCTTTTCTTAAATATTCTCATGGGCCTGGCCAATGGATTTGCCCTGCCGGGCGGACTGGTCATCACCGGACAACTGGGCCGCACCATGGGCATGGCCTCTCTCATGGGCGTCACCGATGCTGCCTGGAGTCTGGGCATGATTGTCTCTCCCATCCTTTCCGGGATTATTCTGGATCTTTTCGGTCTCGCCCAGGTGTTTATCATTGGAAGTTGTCTGATAATTACCGGGAGTGGGGCGGTGGCTTTCTTTTTGAAGGATTATACGCCCCGCAATGTCCCAGACAGGTAATTTTTAGTTTGAAATACAACCAAATCAATTTTTTCTATGGGAAAAACCCCTGGACTGGAGTATAACAACAACATGGGGTGAGGCTTTCTTTATTGCATTTTGTTGAGTCTGATAATGAAATATTGATCAAAAACACAATAAAAAAAAGCCTGACCCACTATAACAAAGCCGACGTTTGATAGTAGAGTTAAATACCTTTAAGATCGAAACTACCACTATAGATAGCGAAACGATATTATTATGATTATAGATAACGCCAAAAAAGTCTTAAAACTCGAAGCCGAAAGCATCTTGAACCTTATCCCGAAAATAGATATTTCATTTGAACGACTGGTAAATGATATCTGCCTTTCCACAGGAAGGGTCATCATCACAGGAATTGGAAAATCAGGGCTTATCGGCAGGAAAATTGCCGCCACCCTGAGCAGCACCGGTACCAATGCCTTATTTCTTCACCCCGTGGAAGCGGTGCACGGGGATTTGGGAATGGTCAGCCGGGACGATGTGGTGATCGCCATATCCAACTCCGGAGAAACCACTGAGCTTAACCAGCTGTTACCGGTAATCCGGGATGTCGGCTGCCGCCTGGCAGGGTTTACCGGAAACCTGACATCCACCATGGCCGGGTTTTGCGATCTGGTCATTGATACGGGTGTTGAAAAAGAGGCCTGCCCCCTGAACATGGCCCCGACCTCCAGTACCACGGCCCAGCTGGCCATGGGGGATGCCTTGGCAGTGGCCCTGATCCATGAAAAAAAATTCAAAAAGAGTGATTTTATGAAATCCCATCCAGGAGGGGCCCTGGGGCAACGACTGTCGTGTAAGGTCGGGGAAATCATGTTTAAGACATGCGTGATTCCCTGTGTTGCTCTGGGAACCACAATGGCTGCGGCCATTGGAGAAATGGATAAATTCAGATTGGGAGCCGTAATTGTCCTGAACAAAGACCAGCAGTTGGCTGGCATTATTACCGATGGAGATATTCGGCATTTTGTGGCTGCGGGCACCCGGGATTTTAACGATATTTCCGTGGAGAACGCCATGACCCCAAACCCCCATTGTCTTGGGGTTGATGCCTTCCTCTATGATGCACTGAACCTGATGGAAAAATACGAGATTACGGTTCTGCCCGTTGTAGGGGAAAATAAACGGCTGGAAGGGATTTTGCATTTGCATGATATCCTTGGAAAAGGATCCTTTAAATTTAATGGAGGCAGTCAATGAATACCAATGATTTCAATACGAAAATCTCTGTTCTGGGCGAGGCAAGAATTGCATCTCCCCTCAAAGGTCATGGTGTTCCCGGTAACAGCAGTACCCGTTTTATTTCAGATGATGCCCGTATCACAGTGGATGTTGAAATTGAAAACATAGAAGGATTTATCGCAAAGAATACGCCCCTGCCCAGCTTTGAGCAGACCGGCCCCCGGGAAAAAATTTATTTTGATCCCAGCAAACTCAAATGTGCCATCAGCACCTGCGGCGGGCTTTGCCCCGGACTCAATGATATTATCCGGTCTGTTGTACTTGAACTGTATCATATTTACCATGTTAAAAATATTTATGGTATTCGCCATGGTCTCCAGGGGTTTATTCCAGAGTTTGGCCATGATGTCATGGATCTTAACCCGGCCAGCGTTTCCAATATCCAGGATGCGGGCGGATCAATCCTCGGATCTTCCCGGGGAACCCAGGACATCAGTGTGGTTGTGGATTGCCTGGAACGGATGAACATAGGAATTTTGTTCATGGTCGGGGGGGACGGCACCTTGATGGCCTCCAAACATATAGCCGATGAAATTCTAAAACGGAAATTAAAAATATCCGTGATCTGCATACCCAAAACCATTGACAATGATATTTTCCTGGTGTCCCGGTCCTTTGGTTTTGACACGGCCGTTGACGTGGCAACCCTGGCCATTAAGGGTGCCCACAATGAGGCGGAGGCTTACCCCTATGGCATCGGTCTGATAAAGCTCATGGGGCGGCACTCGGGATTTCTGGCAGCAACCGCAGCCCTTGCCCAGCAGGATGCCAATTTTGTGCTGATCCCGGAGGTGGATATCTTCCTTTACGGAAAAACCGGATTTTTACAGGCCTTGGAAAACAGGCTCAAACTCAGGAAGCATGCGGTGATCATTGTGGCAGAAGGGGCCGGCCAGAGTTTTTTTGATGATCAGCAAATCCAATATGATGCATCCGGCAATGTGATACTCAAGGATATCGGCATCTATCTAAAGGAGAAGATTACCCAGTATTTTAAGGAAAAGGACATACCCATATCCCTTAAATACATTGACCCCAGCTATATTATCCGCAGCCTTCCTGCCAATGCCAATGACTCTGTATTTTGCGGTTTCCTAGGAAGGGATGCCGTCCATGCCGGCATGGCAGGAAAAACAAATCTTTTGATCAGTTTTTGGAATAACCACTATGTCCATGTGCCCATGGAAGCATCGGCCGGCAAGCGAAAAAAACTGGACCCCCGGGGAAGGCTATGGCAGTCTGTGCTGGAAGCCACCGGACAGAACACCTTTTTTAATGACGGATCTCCATAAATTTTTCTTTCTTGATGGTGATCAGAAACAATTGTTTATGGGCGCTGCCGGTTTTATCGAAAATCGTGTTTCCGGTTACACCTTCAAAAAGCCGGCTTCCCTGGAGTGTGTTTTTCAGACTTTCTCTGGAGTCCACTTGCTCATCCATGGCAGCTGAAAGCAAAATAACGGCTGTGTCGTAGGCAATGGCCTCAATAAACCCCGGACGGTTTCCATACATCAAATTAAATCTTTTTTCAAAGTCGGCGGTGATAGGATTCTCGCTGTCTCCAAAATACCCGTCAACAATCACTGCCTTTTTATTGTACCCTTTTGCACCGGTCAGCAGGCTCTCCTGGTGCCAGAGATTGGTTCCCAGAAGTACCAAGTTCCTGGCATCGTTAAAGGCAAGCTGGGGAAGAATCAGATTAAGCCGTGACGGGGAGTCCGGAATAAAGAGGGCTTGAAAATCAATTTGGACCTTTTTCCCCACGTGAGATTCGCCCGTGAGCTTCTTGATGGGAATGGTAAAATCCGTATTTTTCCCGTCATAGGATTCAACCCCGACAACCTGGCCGTTAAACCCATTCACTGCTTCCCGGAATAATTCCACATACCGTTGTCCATATCGTTCATTGGGGTATAAGATGGCCACCCGCTGAAGTCCCAGCTCCTTAAAAACATAGGACGCCAGTGCCTGAACCTGCATTTCTGGGGTGATAAAATTGGAAAACAGATACTCCCCCTGAAGGGGGAAGTCGCTCTTCTGGGTCAGGGCGATCATGGGAATACCCAATTCTTCTGCCCGGGTCCCTGCTGTTTCTTCTGTCAGTATGGGGCCGAGAATACCCATGACCCTTTCCTGGCTCAGTTCATCAACACATTCCACTGCCCTTTCCGGATTTGACTGGGTATCTTTTATAACAACATGAAAATTTTGGCCATGGCGGGCAGATAGGTCCTGGATGGCCATTTCAACTCCCTGGAGTGCTCGTTGGCCGAAAATCTGATATTTTCCGGATAGGGGCAGCATGCATCCAATGGTATCGCGTTTAAAGCTTGCTGATTTCATGGAAACCAGAAGATCCCGGGCATCTTCGGCATAGGCATGGTCGGGATAGCTGCTGATAAAAATCTCCAACGCCTTTTGGGCCTGGGCATAATTATTTTGAGTTGCATGGTTTAATCCCAGCCAATAGAGCAAAAGAGGGTTGGGAATACTCAGGTTTTTGATCTTGAGAAAGGCTTCAATGACATGGGTGTGGGTTTTGGCCAGCACTTTTTCAATGCCCATTAAAATTTTTGTTCTGTCCCCGGGTTCCGCAAGGGCCAATGCCTGGTTGTAAACAAACAGAGCATCCTGATAATTTTCCTGGACTGAAAAATTTTCAGCTTCCGCCATGAGGATATGGGTCAATTCAATGTCTTGCTGACTCTTTTCCTGTTCAGACGTTTTCTCTTCAATGGCAGAAGGTTTTTCCGGGGGGTGTTTTACCGGCATTTTAGTGCAGCCCCAGGGACCGGCCATGAGGACAATGGCCAGAAAAAAACAAATTCGACCCATTCTTGTGATTGATTTAGTATTCATTTTGTTCCGCAAATTTTTAGTGTGCTGATGCATCCCTAATCTCATAAAATTTTAAGTATAGGTAAAAATTGAATTTATGTCAAAAATTCTTTTATCAATTGGATTGCCCGATCTGTTTGTGAGACTTCCAGCCAGATGATGTTCTTTTCCCTGTTAAACCAGGTGAATTGTCGTTTGGCATACCGCCGGGTATCCCGCTTTAAAAGCCGGACAGCCTCTTCAAAATCGACCTCTTGTTTTAAAAACATGCCCATGTGCCGGTATCCGATGGACTGCATGGATTTAAGATCCAGGGAATACCCCTTATCCATAAGACCGATGACTTCATTGAGCAGTCCCTGACGGATCATGATATCCACCCGCAGGTTGATTCTTTCATACAATTGTTCTCGGTCCATATAAAGGCCAAGGGTCAGGCTTTGGTATTTGGATTCTTTGAAATCATGGGCCTGTTGTTGGGTTGATATCGGCTGGCCCGTTGTTTTAAAAATTTCAAGGGCCCGGATGACGCGGAAGCTGTCATTGGGATGAATTTTTTGGGCTGCAACAGGGTCAATTTGTTTTAATTGATCATGGACAAACAGGCTTCCTTTTTCTTCAAGGAGTCGGCTTAAATCAGACAAGGTTTTTTCACAGACGGGCTGGGCCCGGAAAAGCCCATGGAGCAAAGCCCGGATATAGAACCCTGTCCCTCCGGCAATGATGGGAAGTTTGCCTCTGTTATATAATGACGCAATCACCTGGTCTGTCCGGGTGGCATAAAGGCCTGCATCAAATTCCTCTTTGGGGTCCAGAAAATCAACCAGGTGATGGGGCACCATTTTTAATTCATCTGCAGTTGGTTTGGCCGTACCAATGTCCATATATTTGTATATCTGCATGGAGTCTGCACCGATAATTTCACCATTGAAGTGACGGGCAATGGCAATGGCAAAATTGGTTTTGCCGATGCCCGTGGGACCGCAGATGGTAATGATTTTTTTCATACGATATGTTGTAATTCGCCTTTTGTTCAATAATAGTTGACAACATTTGACAGAAAGCTTTATAACATAGTTTTTTAATTAATAAAAATTAATTAAAAAACTATGTTATTCGCTATGAAAGACAGTAATTATTAGGAAAAGCGCAATTTTGGTTGCTATAATTTGTTTTATGAATAGAAACAGGAGATGATGATAATGAATTCAAAAAAAACCGGATCTGTAGTGGTGATTGGTGGCGGTATCTCCGGCATGCTTTCAGCCCTTGATCTTGCAAATTCCGGATTTTATGTCTATTTGGTGGAAAAAGGTCCGTCCATCGGCGGTGTAATGTCACAGCTGGACAAGACCTTTCCGACAAATGACTGCGCAATGTGAATTATCTCACCTACACTGGTCGAGGTCGGCCGGCATTTAAACATTGAGCTTTTAACCCTTTCTGAGGTTAAAAACGTCACAGGTGAAAAAGGTAATTTCCAGGTTGAAATCCTAAAAAAACCCAGGTATGTAAATGAAGATCTCTGTGTTGGCTGCGGGGCCTGCAGTGAAAAATGTCCGGGAAAATTTGAGGACCACTACAATGCAGGACTTATAACCCGTAAGGCCATTTATGTGGAATACCCCCAGGCCGTCCCCCTCAAATACGGAATTAACCCCGAAGTCTGTCTGAAACTTACCAAGGACAAATGCGGCACCTGCGAAGAGGTCTGCCCTGCCAATGCCATTGATTATACCCAGACGGAAAAAACACTTATTCTGGATGCCGGGGCCATTATTTTTTCTCCGGGTTTTAAACCCTTTGATCCGTCTAAATTTGATAATTATCAATATGTCAATTATCCCAATGTGGTCACCTCCATGGAATTTGAAAGAATTCTATCGGCATCTGGCCCCACCATGGGTCATGTCACCACCTTTCCCAAGCTGCCCTTAAATCCCAAAAAGAAAGCAGACAAATTACTGGCGGAAAAACGGAAAGACCCCAAAAAAATCGCCTGGTTTCAGTGCGTGGGCTCCAGGGACATGAACAAGTGCGACAATCCCTATTGTTCTTCTGTCTGCTGCATGTATGCCGTAAAGGAAGCCATTATTGCAAAGGAACATGCCGGCGGAGACCTGGAGTGTTCTATCTTTTTCATGGACATGCGGACACCGGGTAAGGAGTTTGAAAAATACTACCAGACTGCCAAGGAAAAGCACGGGATCAATTTCATCCGCTCACGGGTTCATTCGGTAACCGAAGACTTTGATACCCATGATCTTCAAATCCGGTATGCCGATGAGATGGGGCAGATTGTCACCGATGTTTACGACATGGTCGTTCTTTCCGTGGGACTTGAGATTACCCCTGAAACCAAAGCACTTGCTGGAAAACTTGGCATTGAAATGACGGCCAATGGGTTCTGCAAAACCGACTCGTTCGAACCGGTGACAACTTCCAGAGATGGTATTTATGTGGCCGGCGTGTTCAACAATCCCAAGGATATCCCGGAATCTGTTCTGGAAGCCAGTGCGGCAGCGTCTGCCGCAGGCGACGCCCTAAGCGAGGTCCGGGATACCCTGACAAAGGAAGTGGCAAAGATCACCGAGGTGAATGTGGTGGGGGAAAGGCCGAATATCGGTGTGTTTATCTGTGACTGCGGCTCCAATATCAAAGGGGTGGTGGACACGGCCCATGTGACCGAATATGCAAAAACGCTTCCCTATGTCACCTTTGCAGATGAAAACATGTATGCCTGCAGCCAGGATGCCCAGGACAAAATGGTTGAGCAAATCAAAGAGAAAAAACTCAATCGCATCGTGCTGGCCGCTTGTACGCCCAAGACCCATGAACCGTTATTCCAGGAAACATTGAAAAGCGCAGGCTTGAACAAATATTTGTTTGAGATGACCAATATCCGGAACCATAACTCCTGGGTTCACAAGAACAACCCGGAAATTGCGACCCAAAAGGCCAAGGATTTGGTCCGTATGGCTGTTGCCAAGGCTGCCCTTGCAGAACCCCTCAGGGAAGAAAAGATTAATGTTAACGCCTCTGTCATGGTGATCGGCGGTGGTCTCGCAGGCTTAACAGCCGCCAAAAGCCTGGCAACCCAAGGGTATGATACCCATATTATAGAGAAAAAAGAGGTGCTGGGCGGAGAAGCATTAAAATTATTCAAAACCGCCCAGGGAGAGGACGTGGGTGAACGCCTGGCCGAACTTGTCCAGGCAGTCACTGCCCACGACAAGATCACGGTTCACACCAACACCACTCTCGAGAATGTGGAAGGGTTTGTGGGTAATTTCAAATCCGTTCTTAAAACAGGGGATAAAACCATTGAACTGGAACATGGGGTGGCCGTCCTTGCCACGGGTGCCAAATCATCCGAGCCGACCGAGTACGGGTATGGCACGGATGAAAGGGTAATCCGAACACTGGATCTGGACAAACTGCTCAAGGAGAATGACGCCAGACTTGCGGCCGTCAATACTGCGGTTTTTATCCAATGTGTGGGCTCCAGGGAACCTTTGCGACCCTATTGTTCCAGGGTCTGCTGCACCCATTCCGTTGACAATGCCATCGCACTGAAGAAAAGAAACCCTGCCATGGACGTATTCATCCTTTACCGGGATATCAGGACCTACGGAGAGCGGGAATTGCTGTACAAAGAAGCAAGAGAACTCGGGGTTATTTTTATCCGCTACGATGTGGACAAAAAACCGGTGGTCACCATTGAAAAAGACGGGCTTAAAATTTCATTGAACGACCATGTCTTAAATCGGCCGGTCACCATTGATGCCGATCTTCTGACGCTGGCTGCGGCCATTGTACCCAGAAGAGACGAGCGCCTTGCCAATTTCTTTAAAGTGCCCATGAACGACGAAGGGTTCTTTATTGAAAAACATGCCAAGTTGGGGCCTGCAGAATTTGCAACTGCCGGCGTGTTTCTGGCAGGGTCCGCCCACTATCCAAAGCCTGTCAATGAAGCAATTACCCAGGGAAGAGCTGCAGCCTCCAGAGCTGCAACCCTTCTTTCCAAAAAAGACAATTTGTTTACCAGCGGAAGCATTGCCAGCGTGGATGCAGAAAAATGCAGTTCCTGCGGTGTCTGCATATCCATCTGCCCCTATTCCTCTCCGCGGTTTGTCAGTGAGGGACGGTTTGAAGGCAAAGCAGAAATAAACGGGGTTTTGTGCAAGGGGTGCGGACTGTGTGTGGCCTCCTGCCGTTCCGGTGCCCTGCATCTTAGAGGATTTGACACGAACCAGATTTTTTCACAGATATTTGCCCTTGGTGAAGTGGTCTAAAGGAGATAGTGATATAATGGCTGATAAAGATATAAAAATTGTAAGTTTTCTCTGCAACTGGTGCTCATACGGAGCCGCCGATCTTGCAGGGGTCAGCAGGATGGAGTACCCGGCAGACATCCGGGTGATCCGTATCCCCTGTTCCGGCAGGATGAGCCCTAAATTTATTTTGTCTGCTTTCAGGGAAGGTGCAGATGCCGTATGGGTATCCGGCTGACATCCCGGTGAATGTCATTACCTGGATGGTAATTATTATGCACGTAGAAAATTTGCTTTAATGGGAAACCTTCTGGAGCACATGGGAGTTGAAAGGGACAGGGTCCATTTTTCCTGGATTTCTTCGGCCGAAGCCACAAAATTTGTGGATGTGGTCAAAGAGATTTCCGAGAAGGTCAGAGCACTGGGGCCCAATAAAAAATTTGTAAAGGACTATAATTAAAAAGGTTATTTTTATGGATACCTGTATACAGAAAATCAGGGAGCTTGCAGCTGACCTCCTTGAGCGAGGGGAAGTGGAAAAAGTGATTGGTTTTGCACAAGGAACCATTCCCATGGCAACCAGTCCCATTTCCGTTGGAACCAAACAAGGGGTGGACAACCTTGTTTTTAATTCAACATGCGGACTGAACCTTGCCAATTTTGCTTCCAGACAAAAAGGAAAAATTGCGATTATTGCCAAGGGCTGCGATTGCCGAAATATTGTTACCCATATCGTTGAAAATCAACTTCAAAGGGACCAGGTTTATATTATCGGGGTTCCCTGCAACGGCATGGTGAACAAATTTAAAATTGCGGCTCTTTTTGAGGATGAGATCACAGGGTTTGCAGAAGACGGCGACACCCTGACCGTCTCATCATCGTCACAGACAAAAACTTTAAAAAAACAGGAGTATCTAAGGGAAAACTGTCTCTTGTGCACCCATAAAAACCCGGTGCTCTATGATGTTCTGGCAGGGGATCTTGTGAAAGAACAAGTGCTTGAAAATGCCTTTCCCGACGTAGATAAGATTGAAGCCATGGATGTTGATGGGCGCTGGCAGTATTTTAAACGCCTGACCCAAAATTGCATCCGGTGTTATGCCTGTAGAAATGCCTGCCCCATCTGCTATTGTCCCACTTGTTTTGTGGACGAAGCCGGCCCCCAGTGGGTGGGAAAGGGACAGAACAAGACCGATGTGGACACCTTTCATTTTTTGAGGGCCTTCCATTGTGCGGGACGGTGCACCGATTGCGGTGCCTGTGTTGAGGCCTGTCCCATGGGGATCAATGTCAGGGATTTTACCAGAAAGCTGAACAAAGACGCTTTGGAACTCTTTGGCTGGGAAGCCGGCCTCGACATTTCCAAACGGCCGCCTCTGGATGCATATAGTCCCCAGGATCCTGATGATTTTATCAAGTAAATAAAAAGGGCATACAATGAAATTTATAACAATTGATAAAAAAGACTGGACCAAAGGCATTGATAACTCCAGAAAGACCTATCAGCTTTTTGGCCCGGTTAAAGATGAAAACGGGTGTAAGATCATAAAACTGGATACGAATGTCCTTCCTGATATGGACTACCATGAATCGGTCTTGTCTGCAAAATCGGTTCTTTTTCCTCAGACAGAGACTATTTTGACGACCAGCCTCAATGAATCGGTTGAAGACCACCATATCATGAAACGGGCAAAAAACGATTATACGCCCCGGGCGGTTTTGGGTATCCGGCCCTATGATGCCAAAGCGATTGGTCTTGTTAAACTCAACTTTGATACCAAGGAGTATCGGGAGCCCTATTGGTGTGATGCCTATGAAGCCACCACCTTTGTGGGGCTCGGCATAACCCGTCCCGGACCCTTTGATTTCTCAACTTCAGTCGGCTGCGGCCCCTTTTGTGAAGAAGGTCTGGACATCCTTTTGGCAGACCTTGACGACAAATTTCTTGCCAAGGTGCTCACCCCCAAGGGAGAGGCCTATGCCGCTGCCTGTGGATTTGATACCCCGGCCGATGACAAAGAAAGCCAGGCCTTGTTTGATATCCTGAGAAAAGAAGCGGAAAAAAACATTGCCACTTCTGTGGACACTGGGAACCTGAAAGAAAAAAATCTTCTGGATCTCCATGAGGCGCCCTTTTGGGATGATGTGGCATTTGCCTGTATTAATTGCGGCACTTGCACCTATGTGTGTCCTACCTGCTGGTGCTTTGATATCCAGGATGAAGCCAAGCTCAAGGAATCTGCAAGATTCAGAAACTGGGATACCTGTATGTCGCCGCTGTTTACCCGGCATGCCACGGGACATAACCCCAGGGGAGCCAAGGTTCAGCGTGTCCGGCAGCGGTTCATGCACAAGCTAAAATATTTTCTGGATAAATACGACCAGGGAATCATGTGTGTCGGATGCGGGCGCTGTGTGAAAAGTTGTCCGGTAAACATCGACATCCGTAAGGTTGCCCATACCATGAACACTTATGAGAAAAAAGATTAGCGAACAAAAGGAGCCAAAGACATGGAAAACCCCTATATGCCGTATCCAGTTCGCATTGATGATATTGAAATTGCAACTGAAGACAAATCCCTTAAAACATTTAAATTTGTTTTTCTCAATAAAGGGGATGAAGAAAAATTTGCCTACCATGCCGGACAATTTGCAGAACTCTCTATTCCCGGTGTGGGCGAGATCCCCATTGGTATTGCCTCATCCCCGGTTGAAAAAGGATTTGTAAAATTTACGGTTTTTAGAACCGGCGTGGTCACTTCCCATCTTCACAACATGAAGGTGGGAGATATCATGGGTATCCGCGGTCCCTTGGGCAACTGGTATCCCTGGGACAAGCTTGAGAATAAGAATGTGGTCATTATTGGCGGCGGTTTTGCCTTTACCACCCTAAGGTCCTCCATTGTTTACATGCTGGATCCTGCCAACCGGTCAAAATTCAAGAACATTGATGTGGTCTACGGTGCCAGATCCCCCGGCATGCTGCTCTATCGCGAGGAGCTGTTCGAATGGGAAAAACGGGATGACATCAACATGCACATCACCGTGGACGGCACGGATGATCCGTCCTGGAAGTACCATAAAGGATTTGTTCCCCAGGTGGTGGAACAAAATGCGCCCGAGGCCGATGCAGACACCTATGCCATCATCTGTGGCCCGCCCATTATGATAAAGTTCACCCAGCCTTCTCTCACAAAGCTGGGGTATAAATCCCACCAGATTATCATGTCACTTGAAAACAGAATGAAGTGCGGTATCGGGATGTGCGGACGGTGTAATATCGGAAAAGAACTGGTGTGTAAAGATGGGCCGGTCTTTACTCTTGATGAAATTAACCTAACCCCCAAAGAATATTAAATTTGCCGGTTTAAAGGAGGGTGATTTTTTTAAAATTGCCTTATTCTTTGTTGACAAGTATTCGATGCTGGGATATGTTTAGT
>VMSR01000155.1 GCA_013792075.1 Desulfobacula sp. | reverse complement strand
CCACCCTTGTCAATTCCATGACGCCTATGACCGATACCACAGAGGTGTCTTTTATCAGCAGCACATATTGGCCGACCAGGGGGGGCAGGATTACCCGCATGGCCTGGGGAACAATCACCAGACGAAGCTGCTGGATAAGGTTTAGGCCCGAGGAGGTGGCGGCCTCCCATTGGCCCTTTGGAATGGCATTGATGCCGCCGGCTACAATTTCGCAGATAAAGGCCGACCCCATGATGCCCATGGCCAGAAGCGCTGCCGGAAAAGCTTCCAGCTGAATCCCCCACTCGGGCAGAATAAAAAAGATGATAAAAATCTGAACCACAAAGGGGGTGCCCCGAACAAAGGAGACATAGATCCCGATAATAAATTTAAGAATCCTGTTGTTCCCGGACCTGAAAATCCCCAGTACAAACCCGAGGAGGGTGCAGGTCAGAAGACTGATAAAGGCAATCTTGCTGGTCATCCACAATCCCTTGAGAAAAAACGGATAGATTTCCACAAGCCGGGCAAAATAAAAGGCCATCATAATCAGTACACCTCCCTGAAAATCAATCGTTTCTGGGACCAGTCCGCCAGGCCTTTGAGAACAAAATAGATGCACATATAAAAGAAGGCCACCGTAAAAAATGCCTCGGAAGGCATGAACCGTTCCGATGTCATGGTCTGGCCGCACCGGGTCAGTTCCATCACTGAAATCAGGGACAGCAGGGCAGAGTCCTTTACCAGGACTATGGCCTGGCCCAAGAGAGGCGGTACCGTTACCCCCAGGGCCTGGGGCAGGATGATAAAGCGCATGCGCTGGAAATAATTCAACCCCGAAGAAACCCCTGCCTCCAGCTGGCCTGAATCCACGGCATTGATCCCGGCCCGGATGATCTCTGCAATATAGGCACCGGAATTGAGCATCAAGGCCAGTATTCCGGTCTGGATTTCCGGTATTCTTACCCCCAGGGTGGGTAGCCCGAAATACAGAAAATAGATCTGCACCAACAAAGGGGTGGACCGGATAATCTCAATATAGGCAATGGCCGGATATTTGATGAGTTTTATGCTGGATATCCTGGCCGAACAGGCAATGATTCCCGTTGCCAATGCCAGCAGGATAGAAACAATGGAAATCAGAAAGGTGGATTTAAGCCCGGTTAAAAACAGGGGCAGATACTCGATGATAATTCTGAAATTAAAATCCGTCAGCATGGTGTCGTCCGTTTTGGGTTAAAGGGGTGCGCGCCGCATTCATACGGCGCGCACCATTGACTTAGATAAAGATCTCTTGCTGCCTTTTAAAAAACCGGTTTAATGGTCTTTTTTCCACTCGATGCCCTTGAGCCAATAATTGATGTTGGCATCATATTCCCCATTGGAACGGACGGTTTTAAAATACAGATTAATCCACTGCCACAGGTCCACAGATTCCTGACGAACGGCAAAGGATAAGGGATCTTTGCCGGTACCCAGGCGTTTGTCCAGCAAACGGATGGAGTCGGGCGGAAAATCCGGAAGAACGGTGAGAACTGCCAGATCATCGTTGACACCGGCGTCCACATGGCCTGCAACCAGGGCCTGGACAATCATCCGGCCCCCGCCTTTATAGGATTTAATCTTGGCATTGGGCAAATATTTTTTGGCCATATTTTCCCCTGTTGAGCCCAGAAGAACACCCACGGTAACCTCGGGTTTGTTCACGTCTTCAAGGGTTTGAAAAGCGGCACCCGTGGTGGTGAAGATACAGGGCTGAACTTCGATCCAGGGATCGGCAAAGGAAATTTTAAGGGCCCTTTTCAGGGTGGGGGTCATGTCGGCGGCCAGGATGTCGGCTTTACCGGAAAGCAATGCCGGAATCAGGCCGTCCCAGTCAAAATCCAGTATAACGAGTTTAACACCCATGGCATCTGCCATTCCCTTGGCAAAATCGATCATGGAACCGGCCTGCACTCCGTTTTTGTCAACAAAGGCATAGGGAGCTGCACCCGACTGAACCGCCACCCGAAGCTCCCCTCGTTTGACAATCTCGCCCAGGGTTCCGGCAAAACTTGTGCTGGTAAAAAATACGGCCATGGCCAAGGCCAAAATAAGTGAAACCAGTTTTTTTCGATTCATCTTCTTCTCCTTTTAATCTTGCTGTTATAAAATCAACGGTGATACCGCGACATCCCTTTGCCTACTTTTGGTGTGGCTGTGCTTATATCTCCTCCAGTGTCTCCTTTATCACAATCCCTCTTTTTTTCAAGCGTTCCATGAAGGGTGCCACGGGGATATGGATGAGGGGCGATAAGACCCCTTTTTCTTTGATTTCTCCTCTGGCAATCATCTTGGCAACAATACAGGCCGTATACCCCACGCCCTTGCTCATGGCCAGAATCCCTGTGTCCAGATCCCGCTCAATGAGCATGGAACTGGTCAGACGCATGGGGCGATTGTCCTTTATCCCCTCAAAGATATTGATCATGGCGATCAAATCCTTTTCATCCTCCCGGTACTGCATCCGGGGGCCCAAAAACTTGTCGAGAAAATCCCTGGGAGAGACCTTGCCTTCAAGTCCCGGCACCGGGTCTTCACTTAAAAATCCCAACTCTTTCAACGGCCGCCAGAAATCACTCCATCCGGGCCAACGCAACGAATAGCGGCCCGTGTGAACCATGTCCTTGGTTATTCCCATGCGGTCGGTAAAAAAGACGGCATCCCCGTTGGGAATGGCTTCCAGGGTGCCCAGTCCCGGAAATTCAATGGGGTGAATAAAACAAGGATCATGCTGATGTTCTCCCGGGATATCAATAATTTTTCCGCCCTTGATGATCCGGCCATCCCGCATGATGGAACTCAATACCCCCCGCCAGATCCAGGAGACTTTATATTTCATGGGGTTGTCACAGGCATTTGCCTCGGGAAACCCGCCGCAATAGGAATTGATCACAGACAGGGAATCAAATCTTGCCCGGGCATCCCCATACATCACCAGATCTATCCCCGGGTCCAGCCCGCATTCTGGCATGATGGTGATGCCGGCCTGTTTGGCCCGCTTGTCCAGGGCTTCAGGGGAATAGGCATAATTGGTATTGACCACATT
>VMSR01000298.1 GCA_013792075.1 Desulfobacula sp. | reverse complement strand
GTTATTGAAATTGCTTAGAAACAATCTTGATTATGATCGATTTATATTGGATGAGGATATGCCGACGATTGATGACATTGTAATCGAAAATTTAAACCAGCTTGAGCTTTCAGCCTCCAGGTACAAAGACATAAAATCATTCCTGGAATATACAGATTCTTTCAAAGACAGCAGTATCAGTGAAGATAAGAACGGCGTATCGTTGATGACAATCCATAAATCAAAAGGTCTGGAGTTCCGGGTTGTTTTTGTAATCGGTATGGTGGAAAATCTTTTACCATCAGCAAAAGGAAACATTGAAGAAGAGCGCCGTATTTGCTTTGTTGCTATTTCAAGGGCTATGGAATTGTTATTTTTATCCTATCCCCTGTCATACCTGAATCAGACTTCTAAAAAATCAATATTCATCGATGAGATCCTTGGTATAAAAGAACCTGAAGATAAATAGACCTATCTTTAATCGAGCAAAAATATAACAAATTTTAACCTACCGTGAAATCGTTAACCCTTATAACGAAAAAATCAAAACAACTGAAAAAGGAGATGAAAACAATGGCTTTTGAAATTATTCATTTCAGGGATGCGGAAAAGATCCTGAAAGAAAAGAGAATGATCAAAGATGTAACCATTACCTGTGAATATCTTTTTGAACAATTGGCTGGCACTTTATATCGGAGAGAAATTCTCAGAGCTGCTTTGGATACTATGGATTGGATGGAAGAACGAGTGGATCTGAATATTTTGCCAGGACGAAGATACAGATATAAGGGGGTTAAGGGGGATGTCGCCATGGACGGTAGCTTCAGTTCTTATGAATACCTTCATACCGGATTATTCAGATTGCAGCTGGGGTATGATAAGGGAACGGTTGAATCCGGGATTCTTCTCCTTCCATCAACTCGCAGTGAAAAAAGTCCATATGGGAATACTGCTGATATGCTCAGAGAAGAAATGGAGATGCTGTTTCCGACTATTTCATTGCCGGTGACAATCTGTCTTTTTGATTTGGGTGAGCCTTTTGTCCCAGAAGACAACTGAACTGCCAGAATTAAAAAGGAGAAACAAACTATGTCCCATCCTTTTAGACCATTAAGCACCGAAAAGTTGAAAGACTACTTCAAAAAAATCATAGATGGAAACTGTGGATCTCAAGATGCAAACCAGTGCCTTAAGAAACCTTCTGGCAAAAAAGCAAGAAACAAACTGATCCGTCCAGACAGGATACTGAAGACCTGGCGGCAGCGATAGATAAATTCTTGACCTTCATATAATACAGAAACCATCTCAACCCTTTTAACATCCCCAGCAAGCTTCTCAGCATCATTCAGTCCGAAACCAATTCAATTTTTAAATTAACAGAAACAAACTTATCTGGGAGCCACCCGTCCGCTTTTATGGATACGCACCATGTAGAGTCGTCATGGGGAATATAATATGCCAGGTGGTGAAAGGCATATCTCCCAGAAACAAACTCAAATTACTTTCAATCAATAAAATTTGCAGGCCTGAGAATGCAACTCATGTGTTCTCGGAAACAATCCGCAGGATACTGCGCTTTTTAAGAATCAAACTAAAGGAGAATAAAACCATGCAGCATGAAACCACCCTTGAAAAAGTTTATGATCGTGTCGATGTAATGTCAGCCAATTGCGTTGATAATAATATAGATGTCAAAGAAATTGAATTTGACAGCTTGGATTTAATTCGGATCTCTGGTGAATCTCATACAGTCAGACCAGTCGCTCAGAGATCAATTTCAAATAGGTTGGGAATCCCTTATCAGTATCTTCAAAAATGCCCCAAGGAAATTCAGGCTGAAAATTTAAATTACTGGATTGAAAAAGAGAAGAACACCCAGTTATTTTTCCGGTTTGATGGGGATGATGTCAGAGCGATATTCACCCCAAGATATGTTCCTGTTGATAATTTTGAAGTTTTTGAACGACTTGATTCCATGGGATTTAAACCGGAAACAAAAGTTCAATGTTCCCTGGATGATGAATTCATGAGTTTGAGCATACCCGATGGTCCCAAATCCTTTGATATCAATGGGGATAAATTCATACCAGGAATTTCTATTTCAAATTCTGAAGTAGGATTGGCATCATTGAGTATATCTGCGTTTGTACTCAGGCTTCTCTGCACCAATGGCTTGATATCACAGTCAGGCGTATCCGCATCATACCGCCATATATCCACCAAGATCCTATCTGAATTCCCTAATGTCCTGGAGAAAGTGTCCCTTGAATTGGGCAACAAAAAAGAACAGTTCAAAATATCCATGGATTCTGCTGTTGGTAATCCTGAATCCTCGATGGCAAGTTTTAACAGGCAATTTCAGCTGAATAAAGTCGAACAGGAGTCTGTGGCATGGGGATGGGCGCATGATATTGGAGAAACCATGTTCCATGTGATTCAGGCCTACACCAAAGGCGCCCAACACAAGGATCTATCCGCTGAGTCCAGTTTCAAACTTCAAAGAACTGGCGGTAATATTCTTGCCATGGTCAATTAATCATTTGTTTTAAAGGAGAATTATTTATGGGATTGATACATTGTATGGAATTGGATCTCAGTCAAATTCCTGAAATCTCAAATAGTATAATAAAAAAAGATTCTTTCTTTGATGAAGTACCAATCTTGATGGACTCGTAAAAAGTAAAAACAGTGGCATAACCGATTGATTTTATGACAAATACTGGCATTTTCCTATTGACTTTTTCTGAGTAGTTTTGTATTATATGCCCTATATTATCAACAACTTAGGGCAAATTCAATGATCCGTGTAAATGACCACAATCAGCTTCCGCTTTTCGATCCCTGGGATTTTTTGAGTCCCAAACGTAGGAAAATGCTTGATCAGTCCTGGGCAGGTCTCTTTCAAAAGGAAATTCTCCGCTCACTTCCTATTGGCCTTATCAAACCTTACTTTTCAAGGGTGACAGGACGTCCTACAAAAGAGCTATATACCATGCTCGGTGTCCAGTTGCTCCAGCAAGCCCATGATTTAACAGATGAAGAGGCAGTTTATCAACTGGCATTCAATATTCAGTGGCATTACGCTTTGAATATTACAGATGAGTCTGACTCGGCTAAATACCTGAGCCTGAAAACCCTTTGGACCTTTAGGCAACTCATAACCGAAAATGGATTGGAAACGCCTATCTTCAATGAAATTACCGATAAGCTATCTCAAGTATTCCAGGTTGATACCGACAACCAGCGGATTGATTCTGTTCACATAAAATCCAATATGCGCCGCTTGGGCCGAATCAGTATCTTTACAACATGCATCCATAAATTTCTGGTCAACCTGAAACGGGGCAATGCAGGACATTTTGCCGAGATCAGCGACGATGTTATTGGTAAATACATTTCAGAAAAAGCATTATCCTGTTTTTCCATGGTCAAGCCCTCAGAATCCGCCAAAAATCTGTCCGATGTCAGTACGGATCTTTATGATCTGATTGAACAGTTCAAAGGCTGTCCTGATGTGAAATCCATGTACAGTTACAAGCAGCTTGAAAGGGTGTTGAAAGAACAATGCAATCTGAAAGCCGAGTCAGATGGACAAAAGGTAGAACTCAAAAAGCCTAAAGAGATTCCTTCTGATTCACTTCAGAACCCCTCAGATCCGGATGCAAGTTACAGTGGCCATAAGGGACAAGGGTACCATGTCCAGGTGGTGGAGACCTTTACAGAAACCGAAGATAAAGATGAAAAGAACCAAACCCTCAATCTAATTACCCATGTCGATGTGGAGACTGCCTGTAAAAGTGATGCCAATGCCCTTGTCCCAGCAATGGAGTCCATCAAAAATCGCAACCTTTCACCGAAAGAAATACAGGCAGACGCATTATACGGGAGTGATGAAAATCATCAGGCAGCCAAATCAGAAGAAATTGACCTTGTTTCTCCCACCATGGGATCAACAAAGAAAGACGGTCTTAGTCTCTCAGATTTTGAGCTTCTGGACAATGGGCAAGTAGAGCGTTGCCCGCAAGGACATTCCCCGGTTGTCAAAAAACAAAAAAAAGGAAGGATTACCCAAGGATTCAGTCTTGACACCTGTTGCTGTTGCCCACACTTGAATGATTGTCCGGTCAAGCCTGGAAAAACACATTATTACCTTCGATACACCATGAAGTCCGCAAGGATCGCTAAAAGAAGAGCCTATGAACAAACAGATGAATTCAAAGAGCGATATCGATGGCGGGCCGGGGTTGAAGCCACCATGTCGGAATATGATCGCCGAACCGGGGTTAAGCGACTCCGATTCCGAGGTTTTAAAGCTGTTCGGTTTGCTGCCGTTTTGAAAGCCATCGGTGTCAATATTTTTAGGGCAACTGCCGCACGAAAGGCGGCCTGCTGTGCATAAAAAGGCTGTAGTGACTTATTAGCGGCGAATAACTGTTTGTGTTAGCTTGTCAAAGAACTATTTTAGGAAAAAACACACATCTTGCTTGAAAGTTATCAGCTCGAAGAGCAAAATTCCTCAAAGGGTCAAAAAGTGAAGTAATTGGATATTTGAGTTTTTACGAGGCCATCAATCTTGAATCAAAGACATCTGGAAAAATGGGCGGAATCAAAATTTGATTTCAAATTTAAGGTTTGGAATGACTGGTATCTTGGTTCCTTTTATAATGATAACTCTAATGTAAATGAAGTCTCATTATCATTTTCAAAGTTTAAATAACATGGTCAATTAACGAACCGCTATAAGCAAAATCAATTTAATAAAACCCTCTTTGAATAATCATTGAGGGTTTTTCATTTCTAAAAGGATCAAAACAAATGGAGAAAAAACAATTTTGGGCATCTCTTAAATCCGGTGAGTTTGCTTCAATGGTCAAAGAATCATCAAAAGGCAAACAGCTATTTTCACCAAAGGACGTTTTTAATGTGATGAAACCCATCTTCGCTGAAAAGGATGATGTTGAGAGCATGTATTGTGTCTTTCTGAATACCAAAAACAGGGTCATTGCCATTGAAAAAATGTTTGAGGGCACTATCAACCATTCAATAGTTTATCCCCGTGAAATAATAAAACTGGTTATCCTGCTCAAGGCAACGGCTGTCATTCTGATTCATAACCATCCCACAGGAGATCCTGAACCTTCAAGTGATGATAAAAAAATCACAATGAAGGTGGGCATATCTCTTTGGAGTATGGACGTTAAACTGCATGATCACATAATCGTTGGAGACAGTTATCATTCCATGGCTGATTCCGGATATATCCAAAAAATTAATACCCGGATGAAAGAGATCCTGTTTTCGTAATTTATTCCAAAATCAAAATGGAAGTTTTTAACAGATAATAACTGTCATTAACCTTTTTAAAAGTTTTTAACTTATCTGGAGGTTTTTAACCTATGAAAACCACTGTCTATAATTTCAAAGGAGGTGTCGGAAAAACAGTTCTATCCCTGAATCTGGCGCTTACCATGGAGTATTCAATTGTCACAAATGATATATATTCTCCCATTGAAAAAGTGCTGAATGAAGATAGAATTCTTAAAATCCATCATGATGAGATCCTTCCTGCATTTCCTGACGACTACAATATTATTTTTGATCTGGGCGGCCATATTGATAAACGTGCAATATCAGCGATCAAACAATCTGACTTTGTCCTGGTGCCGGTGATCAAAGGATTTATCAATATCCAGGTTTCAATTGATACCATCACAGAGCTGCTGGCATTAAATCAGCATGTAATCATCATTGCCAATCAGACTACGCCTGGGGATATGGATGATATTAGAGCTGCTATGGAACGATTCTTTGATTTGCCTGTCTTTGAAATCAAGCAATCAAAATCCTTGCCCAATATTTTTAAAGAAAAGAAATCTGTTCGTGCAATGGTATCTGAAGGTGGATTGAAAAAATACCATTTCAATGCTGTTGCTGATCAATTCGATTTGATCATTGAATATATTAAAGAGAGGGGATCATGACAGATCTTTCGATATTCAAAAAAAATGACAGACAGATTCTAAAGAAAATGTCCGGGAACGAGGGTGGACGTCCGGTTAAAAAAGGATCTGAAAAGCTTTCTCAAAAAGTAACAATTAATTTTACGATATCGGAAAAAGTGGTGCTGGTTAACCGGTCAAAATCAATGGGCGGTGTACCTATCACCACAATGATCCGGAACCTATTGTTCGAAAATGGCTACATCTGAATCTTAGCGGATATTAACTGTTATTAACTGGAGGGAGGTTATTAACTTCTGATGGAGTTTTTAACTTCTGGACCGGTTATTAACCTTCAAAATCTTTCCTGTAACAAATAATAAATCATAAAAATCTGGAGATAAAAAAATGACAGGACCCAAAATTAAGCCTACGGTGAAGTTGATTGATACCAACGGTAATGCATACGCCATAATCGGTCGTGTAAAAAAAGCGCTTATTGATGCTGGTGCCGACAAGGAATATGTATTCAAATATCAGGAAGCAGCCATGGCGGGGGATTATAATAATTTGCTGTGTGTGACAATGGATTATGTGCATATGACCTGATTAAGGCCTGCTGGAGATGAAAATTAAATAACCCCTCTTTGTAATGGTGAGGGGTTATTTTTTTTGCTTATTTATCTACAATTGGGCGATTATATAAGGCAGGGTATCAAATTAAAATCACCCAGTATAAAATCGATAACCCCAAATGGCAGGCGGTTAATAAAAATGCTGCCCAAATTGCCTGGGTGCTTTATTTATAAACTTGTGCCTAATTTGTCAGTAATTGCTTTAAGTAAAGGGACTTAAGCGTTTGATAATTGATATAGGGTTCGCCCAATTCCTAATTCAAAAATCTGTAAAAATAAGAAATGTTGGGGTGATTTGAATACAAGAAATCGCTTCCAGGTTCAGGAAGGATTTGCTTCCTTCGTGTTTGAATATTATTTTGTTCCATCCCATTCGTCAAAAAACCGGTCAAGATAAGTTTTCATATATTCATGTCTTTCTTGAGCTAATTTTTTCCCCGTCGTCGTTAACATGGTATCTTTTAAAGTTAATAACTTTTCATAAAAATGATTTATTGAGGTAGAATTTTTTTTTTTATATTCTTCATGAGTAATATTTATGTTTGGTGGAATTATAGGATTATGAATTTCTCTTTTGAAAAAACCTCCAAAAGCAAATGTTCTTGCAATCCCTATGGCACCAAGAGCATCAAGACGATCCGAGTCATTCAGGATTTTTGCTTCAATTGGCAGGCTATGTTTTGTTATCGTTCTATTATTTTTTAAAGATTTCATAAATGAAAGATTAACTATGATTTCCAAGATTTTATCAATATGTTTTGGGGGAATACCTATATTTATTAGCCATTTATTAATTATTTTTCCTCCTATTTCTTCATCACCATCATGGAATTTATAATCTCCAACATCATGTAAAAGAGCCGAAACTTCTACGATAAAAAGATCTGCACTCTCATTTTTTGCAATCTGTAATCCCATTTGGCGTACTCGGTGTGAATGCCACCAATCATGTCCCGAGCTTTCTTCAAGGAAGTGATTCTTCACCAATCGTTCGATTTCTTTTATAATCAATTTTTCATTCATGAATAGTTTTTAATCCTTCACTAAGTATAAAATGTCATGGAAAAGCTATCACTATAATTTGATAAAAAGCTAAAAATTTCATAGATCAGTTATGTTAAATTTTTTAGATTTCGGTATGACTCAACAATTTCTGAACTATTGTGGTATACGTTTGTATATTTGCTTAATGCTTTGACGATTGTCTGTTGCTCTTCTGAGACCTTATTACAAAATAAAAAACCTTTCCCAATTGGTGCGGGGTGATTATTGTTCTCAAGGGAAAAGGACTCCCCGACCACAACAGAAACTTTGTGTTTTTTCACAATTTGGATATATTTTTCAATATCTTTAATCGTTATATTTTTAAGTACTGGTTTTATATATAAAATGGAAGGGATATCGAGATTCGAACATACACTTATTGTTTTTAATCTTTCCTGGGGGCTTTTTACATTAATTTCATACTTGTTACTGTTTGTTAATACTGGACAAGAAATATATACAGACAATTGATTCTTCCATTTTATTTTATTTGTTAGAGGTTTAATCTCTGATAGCTTGATTTCCATTTTTGTTGCTACCTGAATAGGATTTCCCCATTTTAATAATATTTCTAATAATATCTTTGTTTTACCTTTATTGATACTATCCCAGCATTCGGAATAACAACCAATTGAAAAAATGGTTCCATCCTTTCCTTTTT
>VMSR01000084.1 GCA_013792075.1 Desulfobacula sp. | reverse complement strand
TTCCAGGTCTTTGAATTTTTTTATTTCATTGAGCTGGCGCTGGATATAGCCTTCATATTTGATTTCAATTTCCACCTGGGTTTGGGCCCTGGCATTTATGGGTTCAGAGGGGGGACAGATTTCTTTTAAGGCGTCATAGGAAAGCTCCGCCCGTTTTAACAATTGTTCAAGCTTCACGCCGTTTGAAATGGGATTGGTCTTGTGATCTGCAAGGAATGCATTGACCCTGTCACTGGGTTTGATCACCGTGTTTTTCACCCGTTCAATTTCTTTTCGGGTCTGAAGTGCGATTTCATTACACAATTTCAGGCGGTCTTTGTCGATGAGTCCGTAATCATATCCTATCTGGGCCAGTCTCAAGTCTGCGTTGTCTTCCCGCAGCATCAAACGGTACTCTGCCCGGGAGGTGAACATGCGGTAGGGTTCCTGGGTCCCCCGGGTCACAAGGTCGTCCACCATTACCCCCATATAGGCCTGGGATCTGTCCAGAACAAAGGGAGCTCTTTTCTGCACCCTGCAGGCGGCATTGACGCCTGCCCATACGCCTTGGGCCCCTGCTTCTTCATAGCCCGAGGTCCCGTTGATCTGACCGGCCAGAAAAAGACCGTTCATTTTTTTGACTTCCAGGCCCGGGGTGAGCTCAAGGGGGTTGACATAGTCATATTCAATGGCATAGGCCGGACGCATGATCTGGGCCTGTTCCAGGCCTTTGACAGATCTTACGATCTGGTATTGGATACCAAGGGGCATGCTGTTGCCAAGGCCGGAGGCATAGATTTCCTTGGAATCAATTCCTTCATATTCCAGGATAACGTGGTGGCTGTCCCTTTCCGGAAATTTGACAATTTTATCTTCAAAGGAAGGGCAATACCGGGCAGACCTGCCCTTGATCTGCCCGCCGTAGAGGGCTGAAAACTTAAGGTTCTGCCGGATGATTTCATGGGTGACAGGATTGGTCTCCCCCATGAAACTCGGGAGCATGGGCGTTGTGATCGCTCGGGTGGAATAGGAAAAGGGTTTGGGAACATCGTCCGAGCCGTGGACATTAAATTGGGAAAAATCAATGGTGTCTGCGTGGAGTCTAGGCGGGGTGCCGGTTTTCATCCGGCCCATGTTAAGGCCGATTTGCCCAAGGTTTTCGGCAAGACCGATGGATGCAAATTCTCCGGCCCGTCCGGCCGCTATCTGGGCGGGGCCGATATGGACCGTTCCCCGCAAAAAGGTACCCGTGGCAATGACCACGGCACTTGTCTCATATTCAAACCCGGTCTGGTCAATGATGCCCGCAATTTTTCGGTCCTTAATAACCAGGGACTGTACCATGGCCTGTTTCAGGTCAAGGTTCGGGGTGCTTTCAAGGACAGCCTTCATGTTCCGTGAATACAGGGACTTGTCGTTCTGGGTCCGGGTGGAGTGAACCGCAGGTCCTTTCCGGGTATTCAGGGTTCTGTACTGGATGGCGGAGGAATCCGAGATCCTGGCCATCTGGCCGCCCAGGGCATCGATTTCCTTTACCAGCTGTCCTTTGGCCATGCCGCCGATGGAAGGGCTGCAGGGCATGGCGGCAATCTTGTCCATGTCAATGGTCAGCAAAAGGGTGCTGCACCCCATTCTTGCCGCTGCAAGGGCAGCCTCACACCCGGCATGGCCGGCACCGATCACAATGACATCATAGGTGTTTTTATAAAAATTCATAACCGTGCAATATAGGATTTCCCATGGGTTTGGTCAAGATGCGATGGTATTAATTTTTGTGCCTACATTTTGCTCAGTTTGTTGGCCCAGTCAATGGCGCTGCAATAGGCTTGTTTTGTTTTTATGGTATCAAGCCCCAGCTGATTGATCATGGTATCGCTTTGTTCAAATGCAGCCTCCTCAAAAAATCGTGCCAGTTTCAAAAGGGGAACATATTCATTGTTGTCCACCATGCAAAGGGCCCCTTTGAGCTTGTCGGCAAGGGGCAGGTATTTTACGACCTCGGCCATGGGCTGGTTCAGCAGCGCATCCAAAAGGGAAAACATGCCCAGAAGGAACAGGGAGTCCGGTTCAAATCCCCAGAAATCATGGGCCAGGCCCACCTGCTCTAAAAATTTCCCCCGTTGGGCGGAAAGAAAGATCAGTTCCGGGGCGTGCCGGTTCTCTGAGACTTCGGCAAGGAGCACCACCCTGAGCCACGTTTTCAGATTGTCCCATCCGAGCATGGTAATGGCATCTTTGATGGAATCCACTTTTCTCCGAACCCCGAATGAAGCTGAGTTCAGATAGGAGAGCAGGCGGAAACTGATGGCCACATCGGCCTGGATGGTGGCGGCAAGCTTTGAAAAATCAGGGTCTTTCTGCTCTATGGCTTTCAAAAGTTCAAATTTGGAAATGGTTCCGGACACTATTTTTTTAACGGAGATATCCTCGGGCTGTTTGAAAAAAGACCCCTGGAAAAAAGAAAACCCCGCTTTGTGGCAGATGTCGAATCGGGTCTGGTTATCCACCTGATTTGCCAGCATCACAGAGCCATAGTCTGCGGCTTTGCTGCAAATCTCCACAAGGTCGGGCAGCACCCGGTTTGAAATATCCATACAGATAATATCTGCCAGACCGAAAATTATGGGAAAGTTCCCATGGTTTTTACTCCAGGTTATTGTCATCTGGTACCCATCCTGTTGCAGCTTGGAAAGGGCCTTGATATGTAATTCCGACAGGCTTGACGGGTCTGCAATTTTAACGGTGGTGCGGCCCGGCGGAAGGGTATAGGGAAGGTTATCCAATAGATTTTTCCGGGAAAAATTCACCATGATTTTTTTTTCCCTGTCCATTGTCTGGTCAAGGGCCAGGGAGGTGCCTGACATCAGATCCGGTGTGATCCGATCGCTTGAGCCTGACGTTGATCCTTGATCCCCATCGGCAGAATAATAGACCAGTTCATATCCCCAGAGATTTTTTTTGCCGTCAAATATCGGGAGCCTGGCAAAGGCAACTGGATTCAAATTGGGGTCGCTCGTGTTTGGTTTCATCACTCCTCCGTGTCCATATAATTTAAACTATTTAAGGAAGCGGGACAGCCTTCCAGATATCTCTGGCATATTCCCGAACCGCCCGGTCACTGGAGAACTTCCCCATATTGGCTGTGTTCAGGATGGACATCCGGGTCCAATGGCGCTGGTCCTGATAGGCCATGGCAACTGCCTGCTGGGCTTTGGAATAGGCAGCGAAGTCCGCCAGGACCAGATAATAATCTCCCTGGTCCACGAGGGATCGGACAATGGGTTTAAACAGCCCCGGGTCATGGGGAGAAAAAAAGCCTGAATCAATCATGTCAACCACGCGTTTGAGTTCCGGATCCTCTTCATACACTTTTCTCGGGTTATACCCTTCCTGTCTTTTTTTAACGACTTCGTCTGCTTTGAGTCCGAAAATAAAAATATTCTCCTCTCCGACTTCTTCCATGATTTCCACGTTGGCGCCGTCCAGGGTGCCAATGGTCAAAGCTCCGTTCAAGGAAAATTTCATATTTCCGGTGCCCGAGGCTTCAAGACCGGCGGTGGAGATCTGCTCGGAAATATCGGCTGCGGGAATGAGTTTTTCCGCCTGGGAAATGCAATAGTTGGGCAGAAAGATGACACTGAGCTTTCCCCGGGTCAAAGGGTCCTGGTTTATGGCCTGGGAAACAGAGGTGATCAGTTTGATGATCAGCTTTGCCTGGGCATAGGCAGGCGCGGCCTTGCCGGCAAAGAAGAAACTGCGGGGAACGTCCGTGGCGCCTTTGTTTTCCCGGATCTGGTTGTACAGGTGAATCACATGAAGAATATTGAGCAGCTGTCGTTTGTATTCATGCATGCGTTTTGCGTGGATATCGAACAGGGTATGGGGGTTAACCCCCAGTCCTGTTTTCCGCAATGTATACCGGGCAAGGCGCTTTTTGTTTGCAAGCTTCACCTGTTGCCAAAGCAATTGAAATGAACCGTCATCGGCGCGGGGGATCAGCTGCTTGAGAAGGTCCAGATCCGCTACCCAGTCAGGGCCGATTGCAGTGGTGATAAGATCTGAAAGACCCGGGTTGGATTGATACAACCATCGCCTGGGGGTGATCCCGTTGGTGATGTTGCGTATCCGGCCGGGATACACCCGGTTGAACTCCTTGAAAAGGCTTGTTTTTAAAATAGTGGAATGCAATGCGGCCACCCCGTTGACAGTATGGCTGCCGATGATTGCCAGATGGGCCATGCGGATCCGTTTTTCATTTCCTTCGGAAATGATGGACAGCCATCCGGATAAATTGGGTTCATCGGGATAGTCTTTTGCCAAGGCGTTAAGGAAGCATTTGTTGATTTCATAAATGATTTCCAGGTGTCTGGGCAGCAATCGGCTGAACAGATCCACCGGCCAGGTTTCCAGGGCTTCGGGCAGTACGGTATGATTGGTATAGGCAAAGGTTTTCCGGCAAATGTCCCAGGATGCGTCCCAGGCCAGCCCGTGCTTGTCCATGAGCAGCCGCATCAGTTCCGGAATGGCAACTGCCGGGTGGGTGTCATTGAGCTGGATGGCGGCCCAGTCGGAAAACGCGTCAAAGGATTGGTGGTCGGTTAAATATTGGTGGATGATATCCTGCAAGGTGGCTGAAACAAAAAAATATTGCTGTTTGAGCCGCAGTTCCCTGCCTTTTTCAATGGCATCATTGGGATAAAGGACCTTGGAAATGGATTCGCTCAGCACTTTTGCCTCTGCCGCTCCGATATAGTCTCCCCGGTTGAAGAATTCCAGGTCAAAGGCCCGGCTGGAGGTGGCGGTCCACAGCCGCATGTTGGTGACAAATTCGTCCCCAAAGCCCGGCACCATGAGATCACAGGCCATGGCCATGACATCCTCTGTGTTTACCCAGTGAAAGCGGCGGTTCCCGTGAATATCTGTGTAAGGCTCGGACTGGCCGTAAAATTTGATCTTGTGGACGTTTTCAAAGCGGATGATTTGCCAGGGGTTTCCCCGCCGCATCCAGTTGTCGCTTTTTTCCTGTTGATATCCATCGTTTAGAACCTGGTAAAAGATGCCGAAGTCATAGCGGATCCCATATCCGTAACCCGGCAACCGCAGCCGTGCAATGGAATCCATGTAACAGGATGCCAGCCTTCCTAAGCCGCCGTTTCCAAGCCCTGCATCCCATTCTTCCTCTTCAAGGGCATTCAGGTCAAAGCCAAGGTCTGCCAAGACGCTCCGTGCCAGGTCTTCCAGGCCTAACGAAATCAGGTAATCTTTTAGAAATCTTCCCGGCAGAAATTCCAGGGAAAGATAAAATACCCGCTTGGACAAATTTTCCCTGCACGCCTTCTGGGTGTTGATCCATCGATTGATTAACCGGCCTTTTAAGCTATAGGCCAGCCCCATGTAGCAGGTGTACCGGCTCATTTCTTCGGGATCAAGGCCAAGGTTGCACCGAATATTATGGAAAATTTCCTGTTTTAGTTGTTCTGCCTCAGAAATCGAGCTTAACTCCTGGGGGTGTGTTTTATCCATGCTGAAACCCTTTATAGTAGAGTGTTTATGCCTTGCCTGCCGATCCCAGAACATTTGTGTTCTTGTGAATATAAAGCTGCTTTAATGATTCTCTGGCAGGTCCCAGGTATTTTCTGGGATCAAATTCCCCGGGGGATTCAAAAAAGACCTTTCGGATGGCGGCCGTCATGGCCAGCCTTCCGTCTGAATCAATATTGATTTTGCTCACCGATAATGCCGCGGCTTTTCTGAGCTGTTCTTCCGGAATACCAATGGCATTGTCAAGATTCCCGCCATATTGATTAATGGTGGCGACTTCTTTTTGTGGAACCGAAGAAGAGCCGTGGAGCACGATGGGAAAATGGGTTAGCCGTTTTTCAATCTCGTGGAGAATTTCAAATTTCAGGGGGGGCGGAACCAGCTGCCCCTGTTCATTTTTTGTGCACTGCCGGGGAGTGAACTTGTTGGCCCCGTGGGAAGTGCCGATGGAGATGGCCAGAGAATCCACCCGGGTCCTGTTGACAAAGTCCTCCACCTGGGCCGGGTTGGTGTAGGTGGATTCTTCTGCCACCACATCGTCTTCAACACCGGCAAGCACGCCCAGCTCTCCTTCAACCGTTACGTCATATTGGTGGGCAAAGGCAACCACCCTGGCCGTAAGTTCAATATTTTGTTCATATCCATGGTGGGAGCCGTCGATCATAACAGAAGAAAATCCCATCTCAATGCAGTTTTTGCACAACTCAAAAGTATCCCCATGGTCCAGGTGGAGGGCGATGGGGATATTGCACCCCAGTTCCTTGGCATATTCAACCGCCCCTTGGGCCATATATCGTAAAAGGGTCTGGTTGGCATATTTTCTGGCCCCGGAGGAGACCTGAAGAATTACCGGTGATTTTGTCTCCACACAGGCCTGGATAATGGCCTGGAGTTGTTCCATGTTGTTGAAATTGTAAGCAGGAACGGCATACCCGCCCGTTACCGCTTTGGCAAACATGGCACGGGTGTTTACAAGACCTATGTCTTTATAATTTATCATGGCTTTTCCTTATGTTTGGTGGAACGGGTGTGATTTTTTTGGGCGCCCTTGTCATATGCGAATCATGGAATTTTCACAGTTTCCATAGGAAGAGTAGAGATAGGTATCTGCCCCGGGATCATTTCCCCATGCGATCCGGTCAAAACAATACCTGAATTGATACTCCCTGCCTGTTTCAAGGTCAAGGGTCGCAACAAATCCTCCATCCTTAAGGGGCTTCATGGGATTCGCCGTTTTATTCCAGTTGTTGAATTCGCCAACAATGGAAACATGTTTTGCATTCCGGGCCTCTTCCGTGGAAAGCCTGAAGGTTGTTTTACAGATAGGCCGGGTTTTTAAGTATTGTTTTTTAATGCTCATGTTTTGTCTCTCCTTGCCTTTAATAGTAATCAGTTGCAATTGCTGCAACAGGGTCTTCCCGTCAGGGCCTGCACACCGTTAACTGCTGTAAGAATAAGAATTCCAAGTTTTTTGAGAATGGGTATTCATTGATTTTTCGCAACTTGCTGTGCAATTTTCATATAACGCATGTTTTGTTTCCTATGCCGAATATATATGATTTTTCATATGGAAAAGCAGAGATAAATCCAAAAAGCTGTGACTATATCGAATAAAATTAAATTCAATGATTGACAGTATACAATAGATAATAGAACAAGACAAAGTAAATTTTTCAAGTGAACCCTTTTAATTTAGGATTGTTTAAAAACAGCGTTTTTTGAAAAATGGCATAGTACTAATAAAGCGGTTATGGTATATTCTTTTTCGGAATTTGCGGAATAAAAAGAGCGTTCCAAACAAAAACCAGTTTAATCAAAAGCCGGGGTGTTATCCATGGAAATACTGCTGACCCAATCTCCCCCGCCCGGAGACTCCCGGGTTGTGTATTGCGGAGACTGCATTACCTTTAGATTGTATCTTCCGGCTGTCATTCCGGGCAGGGCATGGGTGAGGACCAATCTGGGGTCTGCCCATGTTTCAAGAAAAGAGATTATCAACCGGATTGAAAAAAATGAGATCAAGCTGGACGGTGCCTGGTATGACATCCAGATGATATTGGAAAGCGATTCGGTTTATCGGGTGGTTCTTCCCTGCCACCAGACAGGGTTTTTCCAGGCAAAATGTTTTTTTATTCCGGAAACATCCACCACGCCCATCTGGCCTTCGGGCGGCAATTGTTATTTCAATGTGGAACCGGCCGGGACCTGTTGTGCCAATATCATTTACAATGCCTTTGTCCGGCAATTCGGTCGGTCCAAATCCAATGAGATCTCTGAAAACAAGTTTGCTTCCATTGTTGAAACCCTGGATGCAAACGGGTATACCGTCATTCCCGAGTCAGGCAAGTTCAGGGATCTTAAAGCCCAGGTTCCCTTTATCTTTTCCCGTCTTGGGTGCCGGGTCCTGCATTTGCTGCCCATACATCCCACCCCCACTACCTATGCCAGGATGGGGCGGTTCGGCAGCCCCTATGCTGCCTTGAATTTTACAGAAGTTGATCCGGCCCTGGCTGTTTTTGATCCGTCGGCAACCCCCCTGGAACAATTTCTGGAACTGGCAGATGCGGTTCATTTTTATAATGGGTATCTGTTTATGGATATTGCCATTAATCATACCGGATGGGCTGCTTCCATCCACGAAACCCACCCTGAGTGGCTGATCCGGGGAGAAGATGGGCAGATTGAGGCACCGGGTGCCTGGGGTGTCGTCTGGGCGGACCTGACAAAATTGGATTATGCAAACAAGGATCTCTGGAAATATATGGCAGATGTGTTTCTGCTCTGGTGCCACAGGGGGGTTGACGGGTTTCGGTGTGATGCCGGGTATATGGTCCCGGTTGAGGCCTGGGAGTATATGGTTGCCAAGGTAAGACAGGAATATCCTGAAACGCTTTTCTTTTTAGAGGGGCTTGGGGGCCTGGTTGAGACGACCAGGGATCTGCTGAACAGGGCCAATTTAAACTGGGCCTATTCCGAGTTGTTCCAGAATCATACCCGACAGGAAATTTCGACCTACCTGCCGCTTGCCTATGAAATCTCTGCCTCCTGCGGGCACATGATCCATTTTGCAGAAACCCATGACAACAAGCGATTGGCATCTGTTTCAACCACCCATGCCCAAATGAGAACAGCCATGTGTGCGCTTTTCTCGGTATGTGGCGGGTTCGGATTTGCCAACGGTGTGGAATGGTTTGCCACTGAAAAGATCAATGTCCATGAAGCCTGCGGCCTCAATTGGGGAAATGAGATTAACCAGGTCGATTATATTGCAAAGCTGACCCTGATATTGAAAACCCATCCCGCCTTTTTTGACCAGGCACGCCTTTCCCTGGTTCAGACAAATTCATCCGAGTGTCTGGTGCTGCTGCGTCAAAATGAAGCCTATGGAAAAAGATTGCTGGTTCTTGTGAATCTGGATTGCACAAGTTCCAATGAAGCCTCCTGGCATGGCAGCGGCACAGGGCTTTCAGATCCTTTGTTCTATGATCTGATCTCCGGGGCGAGTGTCCAGGCAGAAAAAAACAACGATCATTTAAGGGTCGGCCTGGCGCCCGGACAGGTGTTGGCCCTGACACCGGATCCGGAGGATATCACCCTTCTTGGGAAAAACAGGGACACCAAGATTCGGATCCCGGCAAGGGTCTATCTGCAAAAACTCATGGCCAAGGTGGTGTCCATTCATATCCAATTCAAGGGATTCGGAAATTTGGACACGGTTGATGTGCAGCGGGAGGCATTGGTTTTTGCCCGCAACCCCATTGAATTCATCCGGTCCTTTAACACGGTTTCCCAAGAGAGCAGGGTTGTGGTATTGGACGTTGAACAGGACCTGAAGCGTCAGGTGATGGTACCGCCGGGGTTCTTTTTGTTGGTTCGGTGCAAAACCGGGTTCAGGGCAGAACTTTTTGCCGAGGACCAGACTGTCAAAACATCCCTGGGATACGAAGAAGGACTTCCAACCCATGATAAACGCGGCTTTTTTGCGCTTTTCCCCCCCCAGGAGGCCAAAAAAACACATCAAGAATATACCCTTGGGCTCAGACTGTTTGATTCAAAGGGAACCCGGATTGAGAAGGCTTTCCTCTTGTATCTGGCACCCTTTGACAGTTTGTATATGCGGTCGACCTTTACGCGCAAGGAGATCATAAACACCCCGTTTTTAAAATTATTGGGCACCACCAAACGCGGGGGCATGATGCGGGCGGCTGCCTGGTGGGGTAGATTGGACAGCCGCTATGATGCCTTCCTCGGCGCAAACATGGACCCGACCATACCCGAGAACCGGTGGATGGTCCTGTCCCGGTGCAGAATATGGGCCATCTTCCAGGGCTATTCCCGGGAACTGGCCCCGGATTGTCTTGAAACCTTTTCCTTTTCCTATGACCACGGCGGCAAATGGGTGTTCCATGTCCCCACCTCGGAAGGAAATTATTATGCCCTGGAACTCTATTTGTCCATGGACCCGAAGGAAAATCATATGGGTCTTACCCTTGTGAGAAGCAAAGCCCGGGAAGGCGTATCGTCTTTTCTCTCCGATGATCGAGGGGTGACCCTGATCATCCGGCCGGACATTGAAGACAGAAGTTTCCATGAGCCGGTCAAAGCCTTTACCGGGCCTGAAAAGAGCTGGCCGGCTGCAATTGCACCCCTGGGGAACGGTTTCTTTTTTTCCCTTTCAAACAAGAAGCATTTGGGGGTTTTTATCTCAAAAGGCCGGTTTGTACCGGCTCCTGAATGGCAGTATATGGTGCATCGGCCCCTGGAAGCCCAACGGGGGCTTGATCCGGAATCAGACCTTTTCAGTCCGGGATATTTTACGGTGGAGTGTCTGGGGGGACAAACCCTGTCGCTTGCTGGTGCTGTTGTTGAAACTCAGGCCGAAAAGATTGATTTTAACCGGCACCTTTCTTCTGTTGAATCCAGGAAGTTTAATAAGGGCATGTTGTTGCAAGAGGCTCTTTATAAAAGTCTTGACGCCTTTATGGTAAACCGTGCAAAAGATACGAGTGTGGTCGCCGGCTACCCCTGGTTTCTGGATTGGGGACGGGACAGCCTGATCTTCTGCAGAAGCCTGATCCAATTGCAGCGGTTTTCAGAAGCAAAATCCATATTAAGATTGTTCGGCAGGTTTGAAAATCACGGGACCCTGCCCAACATGATCTGCGGTCAGGACGCAAGAAATGTTGAAACTTCGGATGCACCCTTATGGTTTGTTGCCTGTTGCAAGGATTTGGTTGACCAAGAGGGGAATCGTGATTTTTTAAAAGAGCGCCTTGATAAAAGGACGGTTAAACAGGTGCTTTTGTCCATTGGGACCTCCCTGATAAAAGGGACGCCCACAGGGGTTGTGGCAGACCCTGAGACCTTGTTGCTCTATAGCCCCTCACATTTTACGTGGATGGACACCAATTTTCCAGCCGGGTCCCCGCGCCAGGGGTATCCAATTGAAATCCAGGCGCTGTGGCACAATGCCCTGGTTTTTCTGGGGACCATTGATGACGTTAATGAAGGGGCCTGGCAGAAAAGCGCCATGACGGTTCAAACCCATATTATTGATTTGTTCTGGAAGGAGGATGCCGGCTTTTTTTCCGATTGCCTCCATGCCCAGGGGCCCGGCAGTGCCAAAACAGCAAGTGCAGATGATGCCCTGAGACCGAACCAGTTGCTTTTGTTCACCCTGGGGGTGATAGAAGACAAAAAAATTGCCCAGAAATGCCTGGAAACTTGCCAGGAACTGCTTGTCCCAGGTGGCATCCGAAGTCTGGCGGACAGACGACTTGCCTATCCCCTTGATATTTTTCACCATGGAAATCGGTTAAAAGATCCCCACCAGCCCTATTCAGGAGAATATAAAGGGGACGAAGATACCCAGAGAAAGCCGGCCTATCACAATGGGACTGCCTGGACCTGGCAGTTCCCAGTGTTCTGTGAGGCCTGGGCCAAGGCCTTTGGTGTTAAAAGCCATGCCACCTGTCTGGCATGGTTGGGCAGTGTGATGGGCTTGATGAGAAAAGGGGCCGCCGGATATATCCCTGAAATCCTTGACGGCAATTTTCCCCATACCCCCAGGGGATGTGATGCCCAGGCCTGGGGGGCAAGTGAGGCCGCCAGGGTAATGCACAAACTATTGAACAAAAACTAGCAGAGGAGATCGCTTTTCATATGGAAAAAATGCAGATTTACAAAGTATATCCTGCTATTCCCGAACAATTGTCGTTTTTGGATGATCTTGCCCGGAACCTGTGGTGGTGCTGGAATCATGAAGCCATTGAATTGTTCCGCAGGATACACCCAAGTCAATGGGAAAAAATCGGGAAAAACCCTGTGGCATTTCTTTCCGATATATCCCAGAGACGGTTTGACGCCCTGTCCAAAGATGACAGCTTTCTGGGACATCTGGGACGGGTAAAGGCAAAATTTGACAGAATGGTTTCTTCTGTCACCCAGATTAAGGAAATTGATCTGCCCCCCAAAGAGACCATTGCCTATCTTTCCATGGAATTCGGCCTCCACGAATCACTTCCTTTTTTTGCAGGGGGCCTTGGGATTCTGGCCGGTGATCATCTCAAGGCCGCCTCCAGCCTGGGAATCCCTTTGACCGGAATCGGCCTGTTTTTTCGGGAAGGGTATTTCAGACAATTTCTTGACCACCACGGGTGGCAGCAGGAAACCTATCCTGCCAACGATGTGTTTGACCTGCCCGTTGAACAGGTAAAAGATGCTTCCGGGTTTGACATAATTTTAGAAATTCCAGGTCCTGCCGGGGTGATCCGGGCCTGCATCTGGCGAGTTGCGGTCGGTAAAATAAGGCTGTTGTTGCTGGACACAAATTTACCGGGCAATCCCAAAAATATCCGGGATATTACATCCCGGCTCTACGCCAGCCATGGCGAAACCAGGGTTGCCCAGGAAATCTTATTGGGTATCGGCGGCATCAAGGCCTTGCAGGCCATGGGCCTGTTTCCCCATATTTGCCACATGAACGAAGGGCATTGCGCCTTTGCCGGGCTGGAACGAATTTCCGTACTCATGGATATGTTCCAGGTGGATTTTTCAAGCGCCCTTCAGATTTGTAAGCGAAGCGGTATTTTTACCACCCATACGCCTGTGGCTGCGGGCCATGATGAATTTCCCAAAGAATTGATTTTACCCTATATCAAACCCTATGCGGATAAATTTTCCCTTTCGCCCGCAGAACTGCTCGCCTGGGGAGAGCCCCACGGCAGTCAGGACACAGGCAAGTTTTCCATGTTTATCTTTGGTGTCAAATTGTCCGGCTATATCAACGGGGTCAGCCGACTCCACGGTCAGGTGGCCCGAAGGATGTGGCAGCCCCTTTGGCCCAGGCGGCATGTGGAAGAAATACCGATTTCCCATATCACCAATGGGGTGCATATTTGTTCTTATCTTTCCCGGCATAAAAATGCCCTGTTTGAACGGTATTTATCCTCGGACTGGTCCAACCGGCTGTCCAGCCCGGAACTGATCTCAAGAATCGAAACCATAGAAGATTCAGATCTGTGGCATGTCCATGAACTGGACCGGTCCACCTTGATTCGAAAATGCCGGCAATGGGTTCTGGCCCAACACGAACGCCGGAATGCCCCCAGAAATGAATTGGACGACGTTTCGGGGTTATTGGATCACCATGTACTGACCATCTGTTTTGCAAGGCGGTTTGCCACCTATAAACGGGCAGGTCTCCTGCTCAAGGACATCCCCCGTCTGACACGGCTTATCAACGACGAAACCCGGCCGATCCAGCTTGTCTTTGCAGGCAAAGCCCACCCCAATGACAGGGAAGGAAAGGAAATCATCAGACAGATCATCGAATTTGCCAAGGGACCGGATGTCCGGCATCGGGTGGCCTTTCTTGAAAATTACGATATCAATATCGCCAGATACATGGTCCAAGGATGTGATGTATGGCTCAATACGCCCCGAAGACCCAATGAAGCCTGCGGAACATCCGGGATGAAGGCCTCGGCCAATGGCGGATTGAATGTCTCCATTCTTGACGGCTGGTGGTGTGAAGGGTTCAGGGAAAGCCGGGGATGGTCCATTGGGAACGGTGATGCCTTTGACAATCATGAATACCAGGATGAGGTGGAAAGCCAGGCCCTGTTCAATACGCTTGAAAATGATGTTATCCCCTTGTTTTATGACAGAAAAAGAGGCCAACCCCCCCTCAAGTGGATCGCCATGATGAAAGAGGCCATGCGCATGGCCATATTTGATTTTTCCAGTGACCGGATGGTCAGAGAATATTCAACCCGGTATTATGGTCCGGCCTCTGCAAATTTCAAACAATTGACAGCGGATGGGGCTGCAAAAGCCCGGGAACTTGCCCAGACCCAGTCCAGGCTTTCGTCCCTTTGGCACACGATTGTCGTGTCAAAACCGGTCCTTGTCACAGATTCTGATTTTACGGTTGGGGACACCTTCCGGATTACCCTCAAGATCTTCCTTGGCGAACTGACCCCGGAAGAAGTTGAGGTCCAGGTATATCACGGCAAACTAAGGGTGTCCGATGAGTTTGAAGGCAGCCGGGCGGAAAGCATGTGGCTCCATGAAACCCTGTCCCAGGGGGTCCACATCTATGCCTGCACGATTACCTGTTCGGATTCCGGTCGTTTCGGCTATACGGCCCGGGTGATCCCCAGGGGAGATGAGGTGTTAAGCCATACACCGGGTCTGATCACCTGGGCCAATGGAACGGATTAGGATGTCAGGATGTTTTTTTGAATGTAAACCATCCTGACTTGCCAGGGGGAAAATTTTATAATATATTGTAAGGAGTTTTCCTAGGCAAACGGTAAAAGTTCATTCTTTGCGTTCAGTGGCATCGTTATTGCCTTCTGTTATTGATAGATGCAGGTTCACAATTGTCCAACCCAAACCAGGAATAGGAAAAATGGTAAAAAAACCAAGGATCTTGATTGTGACGCCGGAGGTGACCTATCTGCCCGAGGATATGGGGAGTGCGTCCAATTATTCTGCAAAGGCCGGCGGACTTGCCGATGTATCCGCCGCTCTGATCAGCGCTTTGTTTGACCTTGGCTGTGACGTCCATGTGGCCCTGCCGGATTATCGGTCTATTTTTGATGGGATTTCCACAAAGACCCATAACCTGGAGCTTGAAAAAATCCGGAAACGCCTGGATGAGGAACGAATTCACCTGGCGGCAGACCGGGCGTTTTATTATCTGGACAATGTGTATTCAGGCTATTCGGATCAGGACCTTAAGGTTTCTCTGGCATTTCAAAGAGAGGTGATCAACAATATTATTCCAAGGGTTCAACCGGATATCATCCATTGCAATGACTGGATGACAGGCCTGATTCCCGCCATGGCCCGGTACCTTGAAATTCCCTGTCTGTTCACGATCCATAATATCCATACCATGACATCTACCATGGCAGAAATCGAGGACAGGGGAATTGATGCGGCCTCCTTCTGGAAATGGCTGTATTTTAAAACCCCGCCGGAAAATTATGAACAGAGCCGGGACTGGAACCGGGTGGATTTTTTATCTTCGGGTGTGTTTGCCGCCCATTATGTGAATACGGTGAGTCCGACATTTTTAACCGAGATTGTGGAAAACCGCCATCCTTTTGTGGAAACTTGCCTGAAAAATGAACTGAGCCATAAATATTATGCAGGTTGCGCCACGGGTATTTTAAATGCCCCGGAACCTGAGTTTAACCCGGCGGTAGATGAGATGATCCGGTATAATTACGGGCCGAAGAATCATCGAAAGATAAAAGCACGGAACAAAGGATATCTCCAGAAGATACTGGATATGGAACAGGATGAGAATGCGGTCCTTTTTTTCTGGCCCTCCCGCCTTGATCCGGTCCAGAAAGGGTGCCAGCTGCTGGCCCAGATCATGTACGATATCGTTTCCCAATACTGGGATGCCAACCTCCAGATTGTCTCTGTGGCCAGCGGCGACTATCTGAAACATTTCCATGAGATTGTAAGGTTCCATGGTCTGGGGAAACGGATCGCCATCTGCGGCTTTAACGAGGGACTCTCCCACCAGGCATTTGCTGCAAGCGACTTTTTGTTCATGCCCTCTTCCTTTGAACCCTGCGGTCTTCCCCAGATGGTGGGAGGCCTTTACGGCACCTTGCCCATTGTCCACGACACAGGGGGATTGCATGACACGGTCCGCCACCTGGACCCCCACCAAAATACCGGGAACGGTTTTTTGTTCAATTCCCATGATGCCAACGGGTTCAAATGGGCCATAGACCAGGCCATGGCCTTTCATTTCCTTGACCCGGATCTGAAGGAAGCCCAGATTAACCGAATCATGATTGACAGTGTCCTTGAATTTAACCACACCAGATGTGCGGAGTCCTATATAAATTTATATGGAAAAATGCTCAAAAGACCCTTCCTTGTCTAATCCGGGAATTTTCAATGACCCGCATCTGCTGGCCTATGCCGGTATCATATCGTCAAGGAGACTTGCTGCCCTTGCGCTTGAGGACAAGATAAAACAGGCAAACAGGGGATCTTTACACGCGTTTGCCAATTACCATGAAATCTTTGGCCTTCATTTTGAAAAGGCAAAGGATACGGGTACACACTCCTGGGTTTTCAGGGAATGGGCACCCAATGCCAGCGCCCTGTACCTTGTGTGTGAAAAAACCGCCTGGCAGAAGCATCCGGATTTTCAGCTTGAAAGACGAGAAGACCATGTGTTTGAACGATGGTTTCCCAAAGAGACCTTTGCCCACCAGGATCTTTTCAGGCTTAAAATGGTCTGGCAGACAGGAGAAGGGGACCGCATTCCGACGGCTGCCCTTCGTGTGGTTCAGGATCCTGTCACCCTTATTTTCAATGCCCAGGTCTGGCAGCCGGAAGTTTCCTACCAATGGGAGACAACTGATTTCTCGCCGTCCAAAGAGCCGCTCCTGATCTATGAAACCCATGTGGGCACGGCCCTGGAGGAGCGCCGGGTGGGAACCTATCGTGAATTTGAACACCACATCCTGCCCAAAATAGCAGATGCCGGGTATAATGCCATCCAGCTGATGGCCATCCAGGAGCATCCTTATTATGCGTCCTTCGGGTACCATGTTTCCAGTTTTTTTGCACCCTCTTCCAGATTCGGCACCCCTGATGAATTGAAATCCCTGGTGGACAGCGCCCACAAAATGGGAATCCGGGTACTCATGGATATCATTCATTCCCATGCTGTTCGAAATGAAGTGGAAGGCATTTCAAACTTTGACGGCACCTGTTTTCAGTTTTTCCACGATGGGCCCAAAGGGTTCCACCGGCAATGGGATTCCCGGTGTTTTGATTATGGCAAGCCAGAAGTTTTAAGATTTCTTCTGTCCAATTTAAGATTCTGGATCGAAGAATTTCACATGGACGGATTCCGGTTTGACGGCATCACCAGCATGCTGTTTGAGGACCACGGACTTGGCAGGGCCTTTACCCATTATGGAGAATATTACAAGAAGGATGTGGATACAGATGCCCTGTCCTACCTCTACCTTGTCAACAGACTGGCCCATGATCTGGGAAACGAGATCATCACCATTGCCGAAGATGTGAGCGGATACCCTGGCCTGGCGGCACCTGCTGCCAAAGGGGGAACAGGCTTTGATTACCGGTATGCCATGGGAATTGCCGATTTCTGGATCCGCCTGTTAAAAGATTTCAGAGACGAGCACTGGCATTTGGGCACCCTCTGGCATGAACTGACAACCAAGAGAGCGGAAGAAAAAACCATCAGCTATGCCGAATCCCATGACCAGGCCCTGGTGGGGGACAAGACCCTGATGATGCATTTGATGGGCAGCCATATCTATTCGGCCATGGAAAAGAGCAATACGAGCATGGAAACCATCCGGGGGGTGGCCCTGCACAAGATGATCCGTCTGATCACCATTGCCACGGCAGATGCAGGTTACCTGAATTTCATGGGAAATGAGTTCGGCCATCCCGAGTGGGTGGATTTCCCGTCAAAGGAAAACAATTTTTCCTATGCCCATGCCCGGCGGCAATGGTCTCTCAAATATAATGACCGGCTGTTTTTCTCCTGTCTTTTTGAATTTGACAAACACATGGTGGCCCTTGTAAAGGCCCATGGCCTGTTCGGATCAACCGAAATCAATCTTCTGCACATCCACGAGGAGGATAAGGTCATTGCCTTTAAAAGAAATCACTTGATTTTTGTGTTCAATTTTCACCCGTCCTCCTCTTTCACGGATTATGGGATTGATCTTCCGCCGGGTGAGTACCGGATGGTTTTCAATTCCGATGAAACACGGTTTGGCGGGCAACATCGCCTGCTCGAAGACCAGTCCCATTTTACCTTGTATGATCCTGCAAAAACAGGCCGGCAAAATTTTATCCGCCTGTATCTGCCCACGCGAACGGCTCTGGTGCTGAAATTGAAGACAGCGGTTAAAATTCCAGGGCCAAACGGGTAAAAAATTCATTTAAATCAGGGTCTGTGCTGCTGTCAGAGGCATATTCGGATCTGCGGTATTCTCCCATCAGATTGCAGGTAAAATTTTTGTCTTTAAACAGGGTGTAAGTGGCACCCAGGCTGTACCGGTATTCCAGAAACCCTGCCTGGTCTTTATCGGCATCAAAGCTTTCGTACCGGATGGCAATGAGCAGGGGGTCTTTTATCTGATACCCCAGGGAAGCGGCCCAGGCGTTTTCCCTGTATTCTCTGTTGTCTGAAAAATGATTCTCCCGGCCCAGGGCACCGATATATTCTCCGTCCAGGATAAAACCAGCTATCTCCCAGTGAAAGGCGCTGCCCAGGGTGGTGTTCCGTTGGCCGTCCCCGGGTTCGGAACTGAAAAAGGCGGAGACCGTCATGTCATCCACCAGGCCGAGACTGGCATTCACAATAAAGGAATTGACATCATTGGTGGTTGTGTGGGAGGGATTTCTGCCAAGGCCGTATCCGGTTTCACCCGCCCGGTTCATGAGGGTTTCTCCCTTGTAAAGGGTCCCGGAAATGTCCAGACCCAGGGAAGAAACCAAAAAGCCTGCTGTTGCGCCGCCGGCATTGATTTCATAAAGATCCTGGGTAATGGGGTCATTGATGAACAGGCTTTCAAAGGCCCCAAAGGGCTGGACCCGTTTGCCGCCCACAAAATACAGGGGATAATTGTCCCGTGCAAGGGTGAAAAAAACTTCGTCCCAGAAAATCTTGTTATCTGAATCCAGGTTTTCTCCCTTCAGCAGGACATTGGCAATGACATATTCATGGAGCCGGGCTTCCAATCCCAGTTCAATGGTGCCGATATCCAGGTCGGAGCTTGAATCGTTTTTGGTGTTGTCTGCCGGATCAGCGTCATCTGCATGGGAATAATCCAGTTCAAGGGCACCGGACAGGGTGATCCTGTCGGAAAGGCTGTCCATGGCATGGGAGAGCGTGTCTGCCCGTTGGGGTGCCGCGGGTTTCGGGGCAGATGCCAATTGATGTTCAATGGCAGATATCCGCTGTTCAAGGGAGGGGGAGGAAGCGGTATCCGGTTGCAGCCCCAGGGCTTGTTCGATCTTCAGAAGTCGCTGTTCAAGGCCGGAATCAGATTCAACGGCAAGGGCGGGCTGAACGGCAAAACCCAGTAAAAAAGGGGTAAAAAGGGCCAAAAAAAACACTATACGGCAAGGGGTAACTCTTTTCATGGGGTGTTTCCTTTTGTTGGAGTGTTTACAATAAAAAAAAAGCCGAAAAAGGGTGTTAAGGAGTTCACTCCTTTTTCCGCTTTTCCGGCGTATTATAAATATAGCGTATTGCTTGTTCAGGCGGGTTCGCTGGAACCCAAAAGACGCAATTTCATATTGCGCGTTGATAAATGTGGTCTATACCTTAGTAAAAAAAGAGAGTCAAGGCAAATTTTGTCAACCAATCTGTCTTTGATTTGTGACTGGGATGGTGATACATTTCCCATAACAGAATAGCCAATTTTTACAGGAAATGAATTTTCAGATGGATAAAAAAAAAACGATATTCGGATTACAATGGGTATTTAAGAAATTTATTTGGCCAGCGGGTGCAGAAAATCACCGTGGATGCAGGACTTTCCTGCCCCAACCGGGATGGGACCCTTTCCCAAAAAGGGTGCATCTATTGCAATTCAAAGGGATCCGGGTCCGGGGCTTTTGGCCGGGGACTTTCCATCGCCCAGCAGATAGAAGCCGGTAAGATCGGGATGACCAAAAAATACAAGGCCAAAAAATTTCTTGCCTATTTTCAGTCCTATTCCAATACCTATACCACCTGTGCCCATATGAAGCAATTGTATGACCAGGCACTTGCCTGCGACGGCATGGTGGGCATGGCCATTGGCACCCGGCCCGATTGCGTGGACGAAGAAAAAATAGCCCTGATTCAATCCTATACAAACCAGTATCTGGTCTGGCTGGAATACGGACTTCAGTCCGTCCATGATGTCACTCTTTCCCTGATCAATCGGGGCCATGATTTTGCGGATTTTGCCAGGGCTGTTGTCATGACCCGGGGCAGGGGGATCAACATCTGCTGCCATATTATCTTGGGGCTGCCCGGAGAAGACCGGGCCATGATGCTGGAAAGTGCAAGGGTTCTTGCCGATATGGGGATCAACGGGGTGAAGATTCACCTGCTCTATGTGATCAAGGAGACCCTCCTGGACCGGATGTGGCAAAAAGGCGACTACACCTGCATGGAACAGCAGGCCTATGTGGACATGGTCTGTGATTTTTTAGAACTGCTTCCAAAGGACATCATCATCCAGCGCATCACAGGAGATCCCCATGGGGAAGAGCTCAGGGCGCCTGCCTGGGCAGGCCGATACCGGGAAACCTTTAACATGATCCAGCAGACCCTTGAGCTGCGGGACTCTTTCCAGGGTCAAAAATACAAGGCAAAAGACTCCGGATAATTGGAAGAAACCACAGCAACTTTATCAGAATGGGGCATGCTCTGTATTCATCAATGCTATCCTGATTTTTTTCTTTTTGAAAAATCATTTTCCCACCAGCGAGAACCCAGCATTTGTGCAGTGCCGGCAATGGTTTCCCCGACCACCGGGGTTGCAATGGCAATGGTCTGTGATCGGGCTGCATCTGCCAGGCGCTGCATGGGTTAATGCTGGGCAGGGGTGGCGGTGATCTTCAGATGGTGACCAAACGAGTAACTTTCCCACCAGTCCAGTTCATGGATGCGGTCATCGGGGATTCCCCAGGATTTGAGCCGTTTGCCGACCCCCAGGGGAGTGATAAATTTTTTAGTGATGGGGTTTAATAGGCGTATGGAATATTTATTTAAATGGTCATAGTGATCATGGGAAATAATCACAAGGTCAATATCAGGAAGCGTTTCTATATCCAACGGCATATCTCCGTTAAACCGGGTCGGGCCGACAAGGGAGATTTTTTTTTCAAATACCGGATCAGTGAGAACCCGATATCCGCCGATATTGATAAGCAATGAGGAATGTCCCAGCCAGGTGCTGTTCAATTGAAGCGTGTCCCGATCTTCAAAAAAAGACAGGTCAACGGGCATCACTGGCAGGGCCATTTTGGGTTTTTGTTCATTTTCATCAAACAAAAATTGCCAGGTGGAGGACAGGTATTCTATAAATGCCAAGGCGTTAGGCCTCATCCAGCATCTCACGAACTTTTTGGACAAGATCCTTCATTGCGATGGGCTTCATTAAAAATCCCCGAATGCCAAGGCGTGGAAATTTTTCTTCTGATATGGTTTCGCTGAACCCCGTACACAGCAATATGGGAATATCAGGACGGATAGCAATCAATTCCGCTGCCAGTTTTTCTCCAGACATGTTCGGCATTGCCATATCCGTGATAACCATGTCAAAGGTGTCAGGGGCTGCGCGAAAAGCCTCAAGAGCCTTTATACTGCCATTACATGGGAGGACATTGTATCCCATACGTTCCAGCATCTGTTTTTCCATTGCAACGATGTCGTCTTCATCATCCACAAGCAGAATCATTTCAGTCCCCTTCCGGACGGGTGTTTTGGCCCGGAAAATTTGTTCTTCCAAAGACCTGACTTCAACTGGAAAATAAACATTGAATTCAGTCCCTTTGCCCGGGTTGCTATGGACCTGTATAATTCCATTCATTTTTGAGACAATCCCGTGCACAACAGAAAGTCCCATTCCTGTACCTTTGCCTTTTTCTTTGGTCGTGAAAAAAGGATCAAAAATTTTTTCTGTCAATTCCTTGTCCATACCAATGCCGGTATCTTCAACCCTGAGGCAGGCATAAATACCCTGGCCCAGATCAGACGCTCTCCTGTTACGCCCATCAATTTTAATTTCTTCAAGGGTCACTTTCAATTTTCCACCGGTTTCATCCATGGCATGATAGGCATTGGTTGCAAGATTCATTACGATCTGATGGATTTGTATGGCATCTGCCTTGACACTTCCACAGTCATTGGAAATATCCTGAACCAGCTCTATTGTTGTGGGGATTGTGGACCTTATTAATTTTAATGCCTCCTTGACGACAGGTTGCAGCTTTATTGTTCTGATTTCGAATTGATTTTGACGAGAAAATGTAAGAATCTGTCTTACAAGATCTCTGGCCCTTATGCCACCCGTATAAATTTTTTTCAGCCGGTCGTGTGCAGGGTTGTCTTCGGGTATATCCTGGAGCAATATTTCTGTGTGACCCAGTACAGGAAACAGAATGTTATTGAAATCGTGGGCAATTCCGCCTGCCAGTGTGCCGATGGTTTCCATTTTTTGTGCTTGCTGAAGTTGTGTTTCAAGTTTCTTTTGCTCGGTGACATCCAATAAAAAACCTCTGATATGGTTTAACGCACCCGTGTCGGAAAAGACGCCTGAAGCATTTTCAATCAGGTGAATGGTTTTTCCATCGACGTTTTTGACAATGGGCCGGTAACCGGTCACCCGTTTTTCTTTTTTAAGAAGCGCCAGGAACTCAATTCGTTGATCTGGCGATACAAAAAATTTTTCAATGGGCGTTTCCAGTGCCTGCCGGGTACTGGTGAATCCAAAAATTCTTTCATATTCTTTATTGCAGGCGATCAGTTGGCCGTCTGGGGTTGAGATATAAGTTCCGGAAATGTTTTCTTCAAAATATTCCCGATATTGTTCCTCACTTTCTTTTAACTTTGCTTCGGTCTGCTTTCGTTCGGTAATATCCAGGGCCGTGAAAGTGACGCCTGCTGAAAGAATCGTTGGATCAAGTGGGGTTGAACTCATCAGAACATCAATGATCCGACCGTCTTTGCGTTTGAATTGCGTCTCAACAGTACCCGTTCCGTCTGTCTTAAGCTGTCTGTATTTTTCCTTGCCCACATATTCATATTCTTCATCACTTGGGTATAAGATTCTTGCATTTTGCCCGATCAACTCATCTTTTGTGTATCCCGTCATTTCGCAGAAGCGGTCATTCACCTGTTGAAGAACCCTATTGTAGACCAATCCGATACCCGTCGGTGCCGCCCGGAATATACTGGTCACTTCTTCTTTGCTCTTCTTTAATTCGGCCTCGACCCGTCTGCGTTCGTGAATTTCTCTGCTCAATCTCCGGTTCCACATTAAAATTACGGCAAGCAGGGTGATGGCCATACCACCTATGACCAAGCCCCATTTGAAAACATCGGGTTTGGAAATACCGTATTCATATTTTACGGACAGCCATCTGTTGCGTATGGTCGAGCGCTGTTGGGCTGTTATTGCCGTAAATATTTTGTTGATAATGGTAACCAATTCAGGCCAGTCCTTTCGAACGGCGATATACAAATTATAATTTTCATGGGATACGGGTGCCGCGACCTTGAGGTTTGCCAATCCGTATTTTTGGATCAAATGGGTGGCGGTTGCCAGGTTTTCGATATGGGCTTCAGCATGGCCCAATGAGACGGCCTTTAATCCATCCAGGGGCGTTTTTACAAAATACGGGTTTGCGTCGATTTTATCACGCCTGATCCAGTCATAGGCTGCAGCCCCCTGTATAAACGCTATTTTTTTCCCATGTAGGTCATCACGTCCGCCGCTGAAGGGCGCATTTGTTTTTGTAATGATGACCAGGGGAAAAGACAGATACGGTTCTGTAAAGGCCAGATACACTTCCCGGTCCATGGTTTTTGCAGCACAGGAAATAAGATCTATTTTTTTTTCTTTTGCTTCTTTTAGCACGTTGGGCCATTCCAAGTTGCTTCGAATTTCAGGCTGTATCGCCAGGCATTCAAAAATAAGATGGATATAATCTGAGGCCATCCCTTTTAATGTTCCGTCTTCCTCGTAATAATGAAAAGGCGGGAAGGCTTTGGGGCCGGCTATCCGTATGGTTTTATGTTCCGATAGCCAGGCTTTTTCCTTGTCTGTAAGCAATTGTTGAATATCTTGCTTGATAGTACCCAAAGGGTTTGGTTCGGTTGCACCGAGCCAGCCCGCGCAAACGGCACCCCCAAGACAGATTGCTGTTATCAGGTGAATAAGTTTGGTATGAAACGAGAACACTCTTTTGTCCATGCCATCTCCACATCATCAAAGGATTCAAATTATAACTGTGAAAAATGTTGAAAACAGGTTACCTCAAAATTCCATGCATTGCAAAAAATATATGCAAGTAAGAGGGAAGTCATGGTAAAAACGAATGCCAGGGAGAAGACCCGGCATCGTTAAGATAACAATTGAAAAATTAAGATGCCGGAAAAGAAAGTCAGCTGCCGGTCTTTGAACTGGATTTCGGGATTTCTATGGATTTTTTATGCAGCAACAGGGTATAATTCCGCTAATTTAAGTTTAATACGGGGATTGATGAAATAATTATCGTATAAGTATTTGATATTAGATTTAAAATTGATATTTTCCATGGAGGAAAGATAAAATGAAATTAAAAAGTGTTCTTTTGTTTATGATGGTGGTCATGGGTTTTTTGTTTTCTGGTGTGTGTCTTGGATATACGCCGGAAGGAGAATTACAGGTTCTTGTAGCAAACCGCGAAGCCAAAATAACATTTCAACAGATTGACGAAAATAAGATTCTGGTTTCTGCCCTGGATGCCGAAGGCGCTCCTGTTAAAGGGTTGATGCCGGATGATTTTAAGATACAAAAGGGGGATATAAAGGCAAAGATAACAGCGGTTGAAATCCTGGAAACCAGGAAAGATGTTGGGATAGATTATGTTCTGATGGTGGACAACTCCTTTTCAATGGAGGAACGTAAAGCGGTTGAGCCTCTTTTGTCTGCCCTGGACGAGTTCTTAAAAATTGTCAGGCCTTTTGATAGTGTCCAGGTGGTGGTTTTTGATAGAAAAAAGAAATTTTTGGTCGATGGCCATAATTTACGATTAAACACCTTTAAATCAAACAAGGTTTCCGAATTAAAAGATTTTTTCCAAAAAAGTTTCAAAAAAGAAATGAGCGGCCAAACTTTTTTGTATGAAGGTATTCTGGGGGGTTTGGATCTGATTTCAAAAATGCCTGAAAAAAACAACAAGTTTTTAGTGGTTTTTACAGATGGTGAGGACTTAAACAGTGAGATAAAAAAAGAAATACTAGCGCCTAAAGCACAGGGGTTAAAGAATTTTAATGTGTATAGTATTGATTTTATGCCGTCTGAAGAAACGGATGAATTTTTAAGCGTTTTTTCTGAAACAAATGGTGGAAAAATCTGGAAAGCAACTTCTGCGACAAATTTGTTGTCCGTTTTTCAAAAAGTTTCTACGACGTTGCTCCATCAGTATGTTGTTGAATATAATTTTGTAAATCCACCCAAAGGTTCAATAACTGTTGATCCATCGGAAGTAACCATTGAGGAAATTACAGTCATCAATAGTTCTCCTTTGCTGAATTATATTTTTTTTGACACAGGCCAAAGCAAAATTCCAGAGCGTTACAAATTGTTGAAAAATCAGACCGAGGCAAAGGATTTTGATGAAAAGGGATTGCAGGACACCATTGCAAAGTATCATCATGTGTTGAATATTCTGGGCAAACGGTTTTCTGAAAATACCCAGGCAAGCATTGAACTTGTGGGGTGTATCAGTAACAGGGGTGAAGAAAAAGACAATCTTGCCCTTTCCCAGGCACGTGCTGAAGCAGTGCGGGCATATCTTCAGTATATATGGGAGATTGACCCTGACAGGATAAAGGTCAGTGCCAGAAAATTGCCGGAATTACCCAGTACCAATAGTGTTGAAGAAGGAATGGTTGAAAATCAACGGGTGGAGATTCATTCTGATTCACCTCAAATTTTTGATTCCATAAAAAGCATATATACGTTTGCCGTTTCCGATTTTAATGAAATCAATATTCGGCCCGATATCCTGATAGGATATGATTTAAAAGACTGGACCATTGAAATTAAAGGCGATGGAAAACTTTTAAAATCCATTGAAGGCCAGGGGAATGGTATCCCTGTTTCTTCTTTTAGTCTTGTTGACTATGGACTCGACGAAATGGCCACGATGGATACTATTTCCATAAGTGCAACCATGACAGATATTACAGGCCAGTCCTTTACAACAGAAACGGCAAACACTTCCATTAAATACATGGAAAGAGTGGAACGTGAGGCCCAGAAGCTTGAATATAAAGTTATAGAAAAGTATGCTTTAATCCTGTTCGACTATGATAGTTCGGCCATAAAGCAACAAAATACAAGCGTTATAGACCGTGTTGTAAAAAGGATTAGAGAACTGCCGGAAGCCAAGGTAACGATTATGGGACACACGGATATAATTGGTAAGGAAGAGTACAATGTCCTGCTTTCCATGCGAAGAGCCAACGCAGTTTATCAAAAGATTGGTGACAATGGCATCCCAATGACTGGGAGGATTGTTTCCAATGGAAACGGGCCGTCCAATCCGCCATATGATAATGCTAGTCCGGAAGGACGCTCGTTTAACCGGACAGTGACCATTACCATAGAGTATGAAACCAATTAATTGAACTTCCAAATAAATAGACCTTTGAAAAAGGTATCGAGGGCGTTCAAAGGGGGAGAAGAAAAAGGAGGACAGGTCAAAAAGTAAAAGCCGGGAGTTAGGCAAAACAATGAAAAAAAAAAAAGAAATGCCCAAGAAAGAACGGCCCCGGGAAAAGCTTATGGAAAAGGGGGCCAAAACCCTTTCCGACCAGGAATTGCTGGCCGTTATTCTGGGACGCGGCACACAAAAAGAAGATGTGCTGTCCCTGTCAAAAAAGATGATAAAAGTCATCGATGGCATTGGCTTGGATTTCCAGGCAAAAGAGATCATGGAAATGGACGGCATCGGGGAAGCCAAAGCAACATTGATTTGTGCGGCATTTGAATTTGTCCGCAGGCGGATCAAACCGGAAGGGATGAAAATAAAATTTCCGGCCGATATATTGCCGCTCATCCGGCACTATGGCGACCGGAAACAGGAACATTTCATCTGCGTTTCCATAAACGGTGCAAACGAGGTCATGACGGTCCGGGTGGTGACCATTGGGCTTGTCAATAAAAGCCAGGTGCATCCCAGGGAAGTGTTTGCCGATGTCATCTCCGAAAGGGCTTCTGCCGTGATTGTGGCCCATAATCACCCGAGTGGCCAATTAAACCCCAGCAAAGAAGACCGTTCCATCACAAAAAGATTAAAAGCGGCTGCAGAAATACTGGGGTTGAACCTGTTGGACCATATCATTTTTAATACAAAGGGATATTATTCTTTTGCGGAAAAAAATGAAATATAGGGGAACTGCCTTTTTTTATGCCCGCCTGTGTGGGTGTGTTTTGTTTTTTTTATGTATGGGGGCCATGGCCTCGGCAGGGCCCCTTTATATAGCAGACTTTCCTGCATCCGGCCTTGCCGGATGGGAAGAAAAAAAATTTCAAGAGTCCACTTCCTATCAATTGTTTCAACTGGAGAACCGTCAGGTTTTATTGGCCCAAAGTCGAAACACGGCATCTGCGCTCATTAAAAAAGTCCGTATTGATATTGAAAAATTCCCGTTTTTAAACTGGAGTTGGCGCATTGAAAATCGACTGGACACACAAGACGAACGAACAAAATACGGCGATGATTATGCTGCCAGAATCTATGTGGTTATTGACGGCGGAATTTTTTTGTGGAGAACCAGGGCCGTGAACTATGTGTGGGCTAACCGGGCCGCCAAAGGCGAAATATGGGCCAATGCCTTTGCCGGTAAAAACGCGCAAATGATGGCCCTGCGGAACCGGCAGGATCCAGTGTCCACCTGGTGCGTTGAAAAAAGAAATGTATATGAGGATTTAAAGCAAGTGTTTGGAACTCAATTTCACTTCATTGATGCCATTGCCATCATGACCGACACCGATAATACCCATGGACATGCCAAAACATACTATGGCGATATATATTTTTCAGAAAAATAATGACTGAAGTCCGGCCCTTTCAAGGGACTGCCGTGTTAATATTTCAATGGATTGACTTCCGGGAAAACCCCTGTTAGGTTTTATTGTTTTCTTTTTTAACTTTAAAAAAAGGAGCAGATTATGGAAAAAAAAGTCCTTGTCCCGGTGGCCCAGGGCACGGAAGAAATGGAGGCCATCACCATCATTGATGTTCTTCGAAGGGCAGGTGCGCATGTTATTGTCGCATCTGTGGATGATATCCATGTCAAAGGTTCCAGCGGCATTGAATTTAAGGCGAACCGGTTGATCCAAGAGTGCATGGACGAGGAATTTGATCTGATTGTTCTTCCCGGCGGTATTCCCGGTGCCCAAAATCTTCGGGACTCAAAAGAGCTTGAAATTCTGCTAAAAAAACAGGCCGCTCAGAAAAAATTTTACGGGGCGATCTGCGCCTCTCCGGCTCTGGTCCTGCACCGCCACGGTCTTATAACCCCGGGAAAGGTCACCTGTCATCCCGGGTTTGTGGATTTGATTGGCAAGGAGAACATTGTTGAACAAAATGTGGTGATACACAACAATTGCATCACCAGTCGGGGGGCCGGCACTGCCTGTGAGTTTGCACTCACCCTGGTGGCGCTTTTGTATTCAATGGAAAAGAAACAACAGGTGGCCCGGGGCCTTGCATTGGTGACCGCCTGATGGTTGGGGGAACGAATTTCTAAGGGGGCTGTTGACCATGAAAAAGGTGAGAAATCCAGGTTCATACCCCCTAAATTGGGAAGACTCTTTTTCATTAACGGCCCGGTAAGCAAACTTGGCAGGGAAAAAACCCGGCGTCCTTTGCAGCATTGCGGGAAGAGAAAATCCGGGTACAGGTGCTGCAGTGAAAATACCGGCAGCCGGGACCATGGAATTTATGGCTTTGGGTATTCCCGTGGAAGCGTCTGGTTGCGGTCATCTGCTCCGGGGCAGTGGCAGACGGTTTGGCAGCAATGGACCTTGGGGGTGGATCTGCCCAGATATTCAGTTGCTGGGCCTTTGCATGGGCCTGGGCATCGATAAAGTTTCCATGGAGGGTTTGGCTTTGTCCGTACTTTGTGTAATAGGGAGACCAGCCGTTTTGGACCAGTTCAAGGTTGAAGTTTTTTCTGTCCAGGATGACATAGGCCAGGAGTCTGCCGTATTTGCCCCTTTTCTTGCCCTCAAATTCCAGGGATACAGATTTGCCGGCAAGTCTTTTGCGGGTATAGTCAGAAGCCTGTTTTCCCAGAAGGGTGTTCCGGGTTTTGTCCGGGTGGACCGATTCGGGTGTGTCTACATTCAGGAGGCGGATTCTTTCGCGTTTTCCCTGATAATCAATATCAAGGGTGTCGCCGTCCACCACCCGCATCACCTTGTACGGGTCGGCAAAACAGGGCAGTACCAAGGAAAACAGCAGGAAAAGTACAACCAGCGTTTTTTTTTCTATTGTCAGCAAATCAGAGAGGTCGTCACAGCGTCAGTTTTTAGCATGGGCAGCGTCTAGTCCACTTCCTTTTCCATTTCAAAATTGAAGATCTTTTCCAGCCAGGGGAAAGATGAGCAAAATATCCTTATACGCTTTTTATGGCGGGAAAATCAACCAAGATGTTTTGCCCTAAAGCCACCACATCGGTCCTGAAAAGCGAGCACCGTGCAATCAAATTAAGGTTTAATTGCACGGTGCTCGATGCCGGTCAGCCTATCGATTAAGTGACCATGGTAAAATTTTGATTTTTGAATGTTTTCCCAAGTTCTACTCGGTGTATAGTTTGGTAACGCTTTCGGGCAGCGCTCCTTTTGTCAGCATAAAAGAGCGGCAGTTCATGAACTCCCGGCCAAGTTTTTTCTGGTTGGCAGCAAACATATCCACCACATCGGACTTAAAGCTTTTTGCCAGGGCAATCAGCATTTCCTGATTGATACCGGTATCGACTCCGATTTCATGGAACATGGTCACCATGTCCTCTGTTGAAATGAGCCCATGGTTAAAGTGATCGCTGTAATAATCGCCTTCACGGCCTTGAATGACAACACCGTCCACTGTGTTGGCCGGTTGGCCGCCTATGCCGGACATGCAGGATTCAAACCGGATAATGCCGGCTTTAAGAGCGGCGGCAGCATTTCTAAGGGCCGATGCCATGTTTTTGGTGTGAAAGTGGGCGATGTAAAGCTTGGGATCGGAATAGTCCCGGCCATCGGGCCCTTTTCCCATCTCCTTGGGATCAAGTACGCGGCTGAAAAATTCATAGGATTTGTGATAATCCGTAACCGATCCATCATGGTCGGCAAGTTCTATGTCGTCGGCCCCGCAATCCAGATATCGTTTGACAAAGCTAATGGCAATATCCAGTTTCTCTTTCATGGAGTATTGTTTATTGAATTTTTCAAAGGGGCTGCCCCAGATGGTGCTGACCGTGCCGTTTACCAGCAATCCCCGGCTGTGTGCGGCTTTAATGACCTGTTCGGTCATGGCAAAGTACTGGTCATGGGTTTTTCCCGAGTTGGCCTTCTGATGTTCCGGGCAGGTTGAGGTCATTTGCAGGATACGGTCTGGCCCAAGGCCTGCATCAACATCTTTAAAAACCCTTTCAGCACCACTTTCATGGATGCAGACCGCAGTCAGTTCAACATCTCCGCCGTTGCGTTTCATCATTTGACCAATGGTTCTGCCGTCCGGTCCCTTGGTTTCACTGTTCAGCAAGCGCTTTAATACTTCCGTTGCATCGAAAAAAAAGGGTACAAATTTGGGGTGGCCGTAGTTGGTGGCCTCCATGCGCTTGAATCCTGCCAGAATCAAGCCTTCCAGATATTTGACCTTGGTGTCAGTATCAATAACGGTCTCCAGCGACTGCAGGCCGTCTCTGATGCTGATATCACTTAGTTCCACTTTTTTTCCTGCCAATTGATTTTTGCTAATATAGACGTCTGTCATTTTCTTTTCCTTTTCTTTCAACGGTTCAACATATCTTTATGAGCGAGCGCTCAGTCACAAGTAATTATAAAAGACTTTAGGTGATGTTGTCAAATGTTTTTTGGTGTTTAGAATGCTGAATAATAAAATAGATCGACCCGGTTAATAATCTGGAAATATTAAATAAAACGATGAGAAATAGCTTAAACAATGTCTTTGGCTCATGGTAGCACGCCAAAATCATCCATTTTAAGAAAAAGTTCGGGGTAAAAAAAATTCAGCTGGAAATTCCAGCAAGCCTGGGAGGGGCAGGGATTATTTTTTTTCAAATACCTCAAATCCGTCTGACCGGGTGGATATAAATTCATTTCCCTGCTTTTGGATGATCAGGCATTCGGTGTTGACCAGGGAATTGACAAGGGCGATGCCCTTTTGGATATCCATGACCATGAGTGCCGTGGCAAGCCCGTCGGCAAGGGTGCAGTTTTTTGCAATCACCGAGGTGCTGACCACCTGGTTCCCAACGGGAACTCCGGTCTTGGGGTCGATGATGTGGGAGAAGACGCGGCCGTTCTGTTCAAAAAAATTTCGATAATTGCCGCTGGTGGCAATGGCCATGTCCTTTAGGACAATTGTTTTGTATAGTTCCTGGCTCAGGCCGTTTTTTTCAGGTTTGCTGATACCCACCACCCAGGGGTCTCCGTGCTTGTTCGTTCCGGAGCCCACAAGTTCGCCCCCAATTTCCACCAGAAAATTTTTGATCCCAAAGGCAGAAAAAAGCCGTGCAATGGCGTCCACCCCATATCCCTTGGCGATGGAACCAAGGTCCAGGGTAATAGTGGCTTCATTTTTTATTAATTGGTGATCCGTCAATGCCAGTTTGTGGAATCCGGTCCTGGCCAGGGCTTCTTGAATCTGGCCGGTTTCCGGCAGGGTGTCTGTTTTTTGTTTTGTGCCAAATCCCCAGAGATCCACCAGGGGTTTTACGGTTCCATCCCAGGCGCCATGGGTTATCGTGTAAAGGTGGGAGGATTCCAGAAGTACCTGGTAAAAATCAGTTGAGAGTTTAAAGGGGCGGTTTGCCGGATATTGGTTAAACCTGGAAATTTCACTCGTGGGATCATACATGGAAAGTTTGGCATTGACTTCTTTGAGCCGGGTATTCACCTTTTCCTGCCAGAGGGATGGGGATTGTTCTGTCGTTGAAATGAATTTAACACTGTAAAATGTGCCCATGGTTCTGCCGGTGATGGCGTATTGTCTGGCGATGGCAGGAAGGATATCCATGGTCAGCAGGCAGAAAAGGACAATTAAAATCATGGGGGTGATATGGGATCTAAAGGTCATCTGCATCATGAATTCCTTGGAAAAAATGGGTTAAGGGCAATCTGCCTGGTATTTTACCTTCTATTTTAGAATGGTCAAGCCAAGTTTGGCCTGTTTGGGATAAAATGTGGCAAGGCCAGGGCTTTTTCTTGAATAAAGAAAACAATCCCATTATAAAGGAAGTATTTTCCGTTCGGGTTGCAGCAGTCGGTACAAGTGTCTTAATCTTTTATCGCCAGAAAGGAAACCCATGAAGGAATCAGACATTTCCAAAGCCGAAAAGCCGTTTCACTATGGCTGGATTATTGTGTTTACGGGAGTGGCCATTCTGTTCGCCTGTCTGGGGCTGGGCCGGTTTGCCATTGGGATGCTCCTGCCCTCCATGGGTTTGTCCCTGGACCTGAACTATTCCCAGATGGGGTTTATCGGGACGGGAAACTTTGTCGGGTATATGGTATCGGTGCTCTTTTCCGGCATGGTGGCCAATCGTCTGGGGGCCAGGAACACCATTTTTATAGGGCTGTTGCTGGTGGGTTTCACCCTTACCCTGATCAGCCAGGCAACGGCCTTTTTCCAGGTGCTGGCTCTCTATACGGTCACGGGAATCGGTACCGGTCTTGCCAATGTGCCCCTCATGGGATTGATCTCCCACTGGTTTTTAAAGAGCATCCGGGGAAGAGCCGCCGGCACCATGCTGTCCGGCAATGGACTGGCCATTGTCTTTGCCGGTGTGTTTGTCCCCTGGATCAATGGAGCCGCAGGTGCCGGGGGCTGGCGTATCGCCTGGATTTCCATGGGCGCTATCTGCCTTGTCATTGCCGTGGCCGCCCTGGTTCTTTTGCGCAATGACCCGGCCCAGAAAGGCCTGGCACCGCTGGGAGAAAATACAGGCGGCCAGGGTGGGGCAGGGGGAGCTCTCCGTCAACATTCAGAAAAGACCGCCAAAGGAACAATGGTCTACCTGGGGTGTATTTACCTGTTTTTCGGGGCCACCTACTCGGTTTATGTCACCTTTATTGTAACGGCCCTGGTCAAGGACCATGGGCTCGGGGAAGGGGCCGCCGGTTTCTTCTGGGCCGTGGTCGGGGGCCTGAGTATTTTTTCAGGGCCCCTGTTCGGCGGGCTGTCCGATCGGATCGGGCGCAGGAAGGGTCTGATGATGGTCTATGGTCTGTTTACCATTGCCTATACCCTGGCGGCGGCTCCCCTGCCGGATCTGTTCTTGTATGCGTCCATCGTGATTTTTGGGCTCATTGTGTGGAGTATCCCCACTATCATGTCTGCGGCAGTGGGGGATTACATGGGCCCGGCCAGGGCGGTCAGGGCTCTGGGGTTTATCACCCTGTTTTTCGGGGCCGGCCAGATTGCCGGCCCTGCTATGGCAGGGTTTCTGGCGGATGTCACCGGCAGTTTCAGTGCCGGTTTCTGGCTCTGCGCCGTTCTGACGGCCCTGGCAGCGGCAGTGAGCTTTTTCTTGAAACCGCCTCCGGCAGCACATTGAATCCTATATTTTAGAGCATTCGGATGCTGTTTTTTCCAGTTTGAAAAGGCGGACAAGATAGCGTATGATCACGCTTTGGGTTTTTTGCAATCGCTTTTTTTGACCTTTATTATCGGAGAGTGTTATGTCAGACGCTGTTCATCCAAAAAGCACGGGCTCCCTGGGAACCTTTGCCGGTGTGTTCACCCCCAGTGTCCTGACCATTCTGGGCATCATCCTCTTTCGAAGGATGGGATATGTCCTGGGCGAGGCAGGCCTTGCACAAACCTTGCTCATCATGTGTATTGCCAATTTGATTTCCATTCTTACCAGTTTTTCTCTGGCCGCCATTGCCACAAACCTGAAGGTTAAAGGAGGGGGCGATTATTATCTGATTTCACGCACCCTGGGTCTTGAGTTTGGCGGGGCCATCGGCATTGTCCTGTTCCTGGCACAGTCGGTCTCCATTGCCTTTTACTGCATTGGATTCGGAGAAGCCCTTGCCGGTATGGGATACTTTGGAGATATGGCCTTTCTGCCCCAGGTGATTGCCGCCGTCGCCCTGTTGCTGTTATTTTCCCTTGCCTGGGTGGGAGCGGATCTGGCGACAAAGTTTCAATATGGGGTCATGGTTTTTCTGGTATTGGCCCTGGGCTCTTTTTTTATGGGCGGCATCCAGAAATGGGACACCGGGCTTCTGATGGCAAGCTGGGTGCCCCAAACCAGGGGAACCGGTTTCTGGGTGCTGTTTGCCATTTTCTTTCCGGCAGTCACGGGATTCACCCAGGGGGTCAGTATGTCAGGAGATCTTAAAGACCCGGGGAAAAGTCTTCCATTGGGAACCTTTCTGGCCGTTGCTCTGTCCATTCTGGTCTATCTGGCGGTTGCCGTTGTTTATGCAGCCTCCACTTCCCTGGAGAATCTTGCGGGTAATTACAGCAGTATGAAAGAGACGGCCCGATGGGGATTTCTCATTGATGTCGGGGTTATATCCGCCACCCTTTCGTCTGCCATGGCCTCATTCCTGGGTGCCCCCAGGATCCTCCAGTCCCTGGCCCGGGATAAAATTTTTCGCTTTTTGAACCCCTTTGCCAGGGGCGTAGGCCCTTCGGACAATCCCAGGCGGGCGATTCTATTTTCTTTGGTGATTTCCCTGTGCACCATCGGACTGGGACAGCTGGACCTGATTGCAAGAATAGTCTCCATGTTTTTTTTGATTTCCTACGGCCTGCTCAACTATGCCACCTATTTTGAAGCCGCCACCCAAAGCCCTTCCTTCAGGCCCAGGTTTGGCTGGTATCATAAAAATCTGAGTTTACTGGGGTTTCTGGTCTGCCTCGGGGTCATGATGGCCATTGATTTGAAAATGGGGATCGCTGCTATTGCCATTTTGTTTGCCATATACCAATACCTGCAGGCAAGCGCCGGGCCATCCCGATGGGCCGACAGTCAGCGGTCCTATCACCTTCAGCAGATTCGGAAGAATCTGCTGGCCACCCAGGAAGACATTGCCCATCCCAGAGAATGGCGGCCTTCCATTCTGGCATTGTCCGGCAGCAGCGAGCATCGGCTCCCTCTGCTCTGGTTTGCTTCTCTTATTGAGGGGGGAAGCGGCCTGACCACCACCGTGGACATGGTTGTCCGCCAGGGGGTCAGGGCCACAAAGGCAAGACAAAATTTGACACAGCAATTGCGCCAGGATATCTTAAGCCTTGAATCCCAGGCATTCCCCCTGGTCATTTCAACCCCGGATATCGAAACCGGATTTGAAGTGGTGCTCCAGGCCTATGGTATCGGTCCTGTAAAGGCCAATACCCTTCTGGTCAACTGGAATGAGCAGACAAATGCAAACGCCCAGACGGCAGGTGGCCTGAATTATAAGCACCATATCCACCGGGCCATCATGGACGGTTACAATGCCGTCCTGCTGGATACCCGAAAGATAAAGGACCTTTTGGCCTATCCCGGGCCGTCTGAAAACATTCAAATAGATGTCTGGTGGCAGGGAGACGATACCAGCCGCCTGATGCTTCTGCTTGCCTACCTGATGACAAGACACCCGGCATGGGAATCCGCCCAGATCCGTCTGCTGGCGGTAAATTATCCGTCAGACTCCGAAAAAAACAAGGCACAATTACTGGGAATTTTGGAAGACATTCGGATAAATGCCCAGCCCCATATTGTCATCGGGGTGAGTGCCGGCACCATCAGGGAAAAATCAAGGGATTCTCATCTGGTATTTGTTCCGTTTATCCTGGTGCAAAAAGAGCCGGTCTGTTTTACCGGTGATTCTTTTGAAGCGCTTTTGCCCAATATCCAGGTTGCCGCCATGGCCATGGCCGGGGAAAAGATCAATCTTGACGCAGCGCCTGAAGAGGGAGAGGTACAAGAGCTTACGGCGGTGTACGATGCCTTGATCCATGCGGAAAAAAGAGCGGAAATGGCTGAAAAAAGGGCCATGGAATTGGCGGAGGCTGCCGGCGGCATAATGGCATCCATCGGGTCTGAAACTGCCGGGAAAACCGAAGATATCATGGGAAAAATAAATGCGTCCATTGCCATGCGAAAAAAGGCAACCCTTGCCAGGGAAAAGGCGATCAAAGAAAAGGCAAAGCTGGAAACGGCATCCAGAAAGGCAAAAGAACAGGGGATTTCGACAGAGTCTCCCTAAACCGAAGGAAACGATTATGGATGACCAGGGTATAGTGGTTCATGCCTCAAAAATTGAAGGCAATGGGAAAAGAAGTTTGCTTTCCATTGCGGATGTTGAAAAACAGGTCCCTGACCAGGGTCTGGTCTGGATACACCTGAATTCCGCAAATGAAATGGCATCTGAATGGCTGCAAAAAAAATTCGGCATCAGCCGCCTAACCTGTGAATCGCTTTTTGACAAGGGGACGCGGCCAAGAACGGCCCTTACAAACGATGGACTTCTGGTGATTCTCAGGGGCGTGAATACCAACCCGGGCCATGATCCAGAGGACATGGTGGCCCTTCGAATGCTGTTCTGTGAAACCCGCATCTTTACCTTGAGCAACCGAAAAAGCATGGCGGTTCATGATATGGAAACCCTTTTTGAAACGGGCAACGGGCCCCGTTCAAAGGGGGATTTTCTGGTCATGGTTGCCGAGCGGATTGCCGATCGGATCGCAGACGAGATCCAGGAACTTGACGAGACAGTGGATGACCTGGAAGACCTGCTATTGTCAGCTGATTCGGCTGACCTGCAGCCAAAAATTTCAGATATCAGGCGAATTGCCATTCACCTGAGGCGCTATATTTATCCCCAGAGGGATGTGCTGATACGTCTGCCCGGCGAGCGGGTTTCCTGGATTTCAGACAAGGACAGAATCCACCTCCATGAGGCAGCCGAGCAAACTGCCCGTTTTGTTGAGGATATCGATTCGGCAAGGGAAAGATCGATTATCGCCCAGGAGGAGGTCAACAGCCGTATGTCACGGCAGATGAACAAGGCTGTTTATCTGCTTTCCATCGTAACGGTAATTTTTCTGCCCCTGGGGCTTTTGACCGGGCTTCTGGGCATAAATGTGGGAGGGATACCGGGTGCTGAAAGTCGCTGGGCCTTTCCCCTTGTTAGCCTTGGGATTATTGCAATTGCAGGTGGGTTGATTCTATGGTTCAGACGGATCAAGTGGCTTTGAGAAGCGTCACCTGCAAGGGATGTCACACCCTGCGTATCCTGTAGGCAAAGCTGTTTTTTCCGGTCCTGAAGATCCCGTGGGCATATTTGTCCTGAATGCCGATGATATAGCCTTGTTTTTGTATTTTTTTCACTCGATACTCAGGTTCAAGATAATTGATTTCCAGAACCGCTTCGCCCAGGGTGACCTCACGATCATTGTCTCTTTTGTCAACCACGGGAAGCGACATCAGGATTCTTTTCAGGATATCTGTATCTGAAAAATCAACCTGATGAAGGAGGGTCCTTGCTGAATTAAATTCCTGGGCGGAGAATTCACAGAGCAAATCCAAAGCATCCGGATTTTTGAACAGCCGGGGTTTGCGGAACAGCCTTTTTTTTGCAAATTTTGACAGGGAAAAAATAATGCCGCGGATCAAGCGGGTCCTTGCGGTCAGGTCTCCCTGGTCGGCATTTGCCCCACGACCGAGTTCGACAAGCACATCCATGGCCTCCGGCCCCATTTGATAAATCTCCTGGGCCTTGATATGGGCATCTTCCCTGTCCTTTTTAACATCCATTGACTGGATGCGTTTCTTTATTTCTTTGTGCATCTTATTTCTTCTCGGCCTTTCAATCCCCATGGGTTTGTGGTTTTCAGCCATATGGGCGGATCCAAAAATTATCAGGGTGTCTCCCCTTTATTATTTCTTTCTTTTCTATTACAATTGATTGATTGAAATTACAATACCGTCAACAGATCCACAAGGAGAACCAATGTCTGTGCAGCCCAAGAAACTGATTCCGGTGTTATTATGTATGATCCTTGTTTGTCTTCTGACGTCCGCCGGGTGGGCAGACATCAATGTGCAGGCCAATTCCGGGGATGAAACGTCTCTGGTTCAGTTTGAACAGGCCGTTGAGGCGGCCGGGAAAGAGCTTGATATTCTGGAGGCCGACCTGAATGCTGAAAAAAAATTACTAGGGGAAGAGCTCCGCCAGCAGCAGATTTACAAAACCCAGATGAATTCCCTTAGAAATTTTCTCATCGTTCCTGAAATCAGGGTTTCCGTGCTCGAAAACGGCATTGGGGAAGTTGATATTTCACTGTCTTTAATCCAGTCAAGGATCCAAAAAATTGAGGAGAGAGAAAAAAAAGCCGGTCAGATTTTTTCCCTGGTAAACGAAAAAATAATATTAATTGATCAAAGAATCAGTGAGATAGCATCTGTCAAAGATACTACAATTGTCAGAAAGCCTGGTATTAAAGCCTTCAAAGAGTACCGGGCAATCAAGGAAAAACAGCAGAAAGTTCTTCTAAGTATTACGGAGTTGCTGGCCTCCCAGAAACAGATCAACACTAGTCTGCTCAATGGGTTTAAAGATATCAGAGCGACCCTGATCAAGGAGATCAAAGATAAAAAAGGGGGGCTTTTGCTCCAGCGGAATGAAGTCGAACTGGAAACCTTGTTTTTCCAAATGTTCAAGCGAGAGATTCCCCTTTCATTCACAAGTGTCAGACACTTGTTTACCTACAAACAAGTGTCAATAAAATGGTCCCTGTTCAAAGAACACATGAATCTCAAGACCATTGTGATCATTGCCGGGTTCCTGCTGATCAGTCTATTGGGTTTCCGAGGGGTGTCTTTGCTTCGCGAAAAAGCGTCCTATCAGAAGATTCTCACCCGGCGGACGGGATATCCCCTCGTCGTTCTTGAACGGTCCCTGGGGCTTATTTTCTGGATACTCCTGGCCACAACCCTTTCAAAAACCCAGGTTTATTTGATTTTTCCCGACGCAGTCAACTTTTTTGAAAGCTTTTTAATGATTATCCTGATGACCCGGATCGCATCTGATTCCATCCGCCTGATTGCCAAGGAAAAGGGACCTGTATTCTTTGACGCCCTGTACCGGTGGAGAAATAAATTTATCTACGGGATCCGGATCTATTCCTTTGTGTATCTGCTGATCTATCGGTTGCTTTCTTTGGAAACCCTGTTTCTGGTATCTGTCCGGATTTTTTCAGAAGCCGTGCTGGTGGCGGGGGTGTTCTTGTTCTGGCAGGCCTATAAACGCATGGACAGCCCGTCCAAGGGCCTGGAGTCAATGCTGCTGCGCCTGTGGTCAACGGCAGTCGTGATTTTCGGCCTTTTTGCAGATATTGCCGGATACGGATCATTGGCCGCCTTTTGGTATGTTTCCTGGGGCATCTCCATTGTGGTTGTCTGTGTCTGCGTCATGTTGATGTATTCAATCAAAGAGATCGATCAAAAATTTAAGAAAAAACTTGAATCAAAATCCGCGTCTTCTTCCGGTCTGTCCAGTCCGTTTTATTGGGTGTTGTCCAACGGTGTTTATTTTTTTATTATTGCCCTTGGGATGGTAGGCCTGGCCTTTTCATGGGGTATTTATGGCGTCCTTTTTACCGGGGCCATGGAGATGTTTCATAAAAAATACATGATGGGGGAAGTCGAACTAAGCCTTGCCGGAGTTGCCTATTCACTTCTGGTGATCCTATTCACCTATCTTGCGACCCGGATATGGAGAAGCGTGGTCACAGAACATGCCTTGAAAAAAAGCGGGTTGTCCCAAGGTGCAAAGGAAACGGTCATTACCATCTCCTTATATCTTATCTGGGCCGTAGGGATTCTGATCAGTCTGAGCGTTTTCGGGCTGAACACCACATCCATTACCGTTGCCTTTGGTGCCCTGAGTATCGGGCTTGGGTTCGGGCTGCAGAACATTGCCAACAATTTTGTCAGCGGACTGATCCTGCTGTTTGAGCGCCCCATACAGGTGGGGGATATTGTGGAAGTGGGAGGGGTCTGGGGAGAGGTGAAAAAAATCAATGTCCGGGCAACCCTGGTTCAGACCTATAGCAATTCATCCCTCATTATACCCAATTCCGAGTTCATCTCTGCCACAGTGACCAATTGGAGCCATAAGGATCCCCACCTCAGAAAGGATCTTGCAGTCGGTGTGGCTTACGGCTCAGATACCGAACTTGTCAAAAAACTATTGTTGCAGGCGGCAGACATTGTGCCGCAGGTTTATGCCTATCCCAAGAAACCTGTGGTGCAATTTATCAACTTTGGCGACAGCTCCCTTGATTTCAGGTTGAGGTTCTGGTCGACCATTGACGATTTTGTTGAGGCGGAAAGCAACTTAAGATTTGAAATTGACCGGCTTTTCAGGGAACATGATGTGGTCATCCCCTTTCCCCAGCGGGATCTTCACATTGTGAGCGGTCCCGAGATTAAAGCATGCGACTGATCCGTTTTTTTAAAGGACCTTGGAAAATACCCGATGAATTTTTCCGGGGTCTGAAGCATATGAAGGACAGTCCCAGGAAGCGGGGACGGTTTATCTGTTACTTGCTGTATTTATGCGCCGGATAACCGCGTCTTTGACTTTCTTGGAGCACATGATATAGCGTTTTTCTCCCAAAGGCATATCCGGGAAGGAAATATATTTGAAGTCTGTTTTTGGCAGACCGGAGGCATTTATCAATATGTCCGCTTCTTCCGGTGCGATAAAAAAGAAATCAGCCCGGTTTAAATGAATCTTTTTCAACATATGGGTATTTTCTTGTGTGGTTACATCCGTTTTGGGGGCGTGCTGTGCAATTTTTGCATCCAGGAAACTGCCATAGGAATATCCGTCTTTGATCTCCACTATGATATCAGGATCGGACAGCACCTCGTCCAGGCTCATCCCGGTTTTTAATTTTTTGTTGTCTGATTTTGCCAGTGCAATCTGGGGTTTGTCCTGATAGATTGCATCTGTGAATTTGGCAATTTTTTCACGGTCCGGATTTTTAAACCAGCCGATGGCACAAAAACATCCTTTGTCATTCTGGATGAGTTTAATTTGTCTCTTTGAGGGGGTAAGCTCCCATTGAAACCGTATACCGGCTCTTTCGAACGCCTGGCCGGCCGGGGTTGCTGTCAGGCCTTTCGCCCCGGTTTCAGTAGTGTCAGCATAGGGAGGCCTTTCATGATAAAGGAGCGAGATGATTTCACATTCAGCATGGCAGGTCGAAATTGACGCCAGGGCCAAAAACAACCCAAGGGCAAAAATGCAGGATGGTTTGTTTTTTTTCATACGCTCCCTCCTTGTTTTTATTCAGTTTTGATAAAACCATGGGAAGTTGAAAGGCCAATGATGCCCCTGCTTTTTTGTAACACAAACAAAAAAGACGGGCAAACATTAAAAATGCAATGGGTCCATCTGAGCCAAGCGTTGGCGGATGCACTGAAACAAGTTCCTTGACGAGCAAGGAGACCGGTCATATGTTAACACCCATGAAACAACCACTTCCATCGTTTTTTACGGACGATGAATTTTTTGAAAAAAGGAGAGATATGTCCCCCCTATTTGAATCTACCCGGATAAATGGCATGGAATTGAAAAATCGCTTTGTAAGATCCGCGACCCACGAGGCAATGGCAGGCCTTGACGGGGTTGCCAATGACCGGCTGCTCGCCTGCATGGCAGATCTTGCCAAAGGAGAGATAGGTCTTGTGATTACAGGGCATGCCCATGTGACATTGGAAGGCCAGGCAAGCCCCCGGCAGATGGGCATCTATTCCGATGCAATGATAGACAGCCTGAAAAAAGTTGCCCTGGCGGTTCATGCCAATGGCGGGGTTGTGGCCGTCCAGCTGGCCCATGCCGGGAAAAGGGGTATCGGAAAACAGGCCCATGCTCCCATGGGACCTTCGGACGTGTTTGAAAAGGACAGTAAAACAGTCTCGGCAATGACAACAGAAGATATCAAAAGAACGGTGAAGGCCTTTGGAGATGCCGCCCAAAGGGCTGTGAAAGCCGGGTTTGATGCAGTTCAGATCCATGGGGCCCATGGCTATTTGCTCAGTCAGTTTTTATCTCCCTATTATAATTTCCGGGATGACGACTATGGGGGAAGTCTTGAGAACAGGGCACGGCTGCTGATCCAAGTTTACCGGGAGATCCGGCAACGGGTTGGCGGGTCCTTTCCCATCATGGTAAAAATCAATTCCGAGGATTTCCTTGAAGGCGGGTTTACACTGGAGGAGATGATAAGGGTTGCCAAAATGCTGGAAGATCTGGGGATGGATGCCATTGAGATGAGCGGCGGGACCTTTGAATCCGGAAAGCGCATCCCGTCCAGGGGGGGGACATCAAAATCAGAAGACAGGGAAGTCTACTATCGAAAGGCTGCCCAGGCGTTCAAGAAAAAAATCAGGATACCCCTTATTCTGGTAGGTGGTTTTCTTTCCTATCCTCTTGCCGAAGCGGTCATCCGTTCGGGGGATGCCGATTATATTGCCCTGGCACGGCCGCTTATCCGGGAGCCTGGCCTTGTCAAAAGATGGGCTGCAAACGACCATGAAAAAGCGTCCTGCATTTCCTGCAATCGTTGCTTTTTAACCCTTTCCACCGAAGAGGCTTTGCATTGTGCCCAGGAAAAAAAAGAAAAACAAGCCAAGAAGGAAAAAGAATAAATCATGTGCCAAAACAGAGAACAAAACCGCAGGATCGTGTTGGCGTCCCGTCCCCATGGCGCACCGGTTTTAGAAAATTTTCGCCTGGAGAAGACACCGATACCCCAACCCGGTGACGGCCAGGTGCTGCTGCGCACAATTTATCTTTCCCTGGATCCTTATATGCGGGGCAGGATGAGCAATGCGCCCTCCTATGCAGAACCGGTCAAAATTGATGAAGTCATGGTGGGGGCAACGGTTTGCAGGGTTGATCTATCCTGTCACCCGGATTACACGAAAGGCGACTGGGTGCTTGCCCAGGGCGGCTGGCAGGAGTATTCACTGTCCGACGGGTCCGGCCTGACCTTCTTGGGCAAGAGTCCCCAAAATCCTTCCCATGCATTGGGAATAATGGGGATGCCGGGGTTTACCGCCTATATGGGGTTATTGGATATCGGACAGCCAAAAAAGGGAGAAACCCTGGTGGTTGCTGCTGCCACAGGTCCTGTGGGTGCCACGGTGGGACAAATCGGAAAATTAAAAGGGTGCCGCGTCGTCGGTGTTGCCGGGGGCAGTGAGAAGTGTACCCATGCAAAAAAGGTTCTGGGCTTTGATGTCTGCCTGGACCATACTGCACCGGATTTCGCCCTGCAGCTGGGCCAGGCCTGTCCCGGGGGAATTGATATCTATTTTGAGAGTGTCGGGGGCAAGGTGTTTGATGCGGTCCTGCCCCTGCTCAATACAAAGGCGAGGATTCCCTTGTGCGGTCTGGTTTCCCAGTACAATGCCACAAAGCTTCCCGACGGACCCGATCGCCTGTCCCTTCTCATGGGCAGTCTTCTGGTCAAGCGGATAAAGATCCAGGGGTTTATCATTTTTGATGATTATGGCCATCGCTACAATGAATTTGCAGGGGACATGTCCCAATGGCTTGCCACAGGGAAGATTCAATACCGTGAGCAGATAGTGGATGGGTTGGAGAGTGCACCCATGGCTTTTATCGGCCTGTTGGAAGGCCATAATTTCGGTAAACTGGTTATCCGGATTAACGGCGAAAGCTAGGTCAATTTTCTTGAAGGGATGACGCTTCTGAACACGTAAACTTGATTACCAGGCCGCCAAAAGTGTTAAAAACAAGAGAGCGCATCCCGCTGTCTGGAAAATTTGTTTTTTTGTTTTTGTGAATCGCCATGGCGGGAAAAAAAAGGCAATACTGAACCCTGAACAGACGTAAAAAATTTCGAAAAATTTCGCACTGCCCGGTGCCCATGCCAGTATCAAAGAGATCAGGTAAAAATATACAAAAAAGGCGATGGCAACTGATTTTAGCCTTCTGGGGCCTTTTACCAGGGCATACACCAGGGCCGGAAGCACCAGAAAGAACCCGGCAGGCCCGAAGGAAAACAGTCCGGCCGGGCTCCAGGTCAAATGAAAGACCTGGCTTGCGCCACTTTTGCCCCAAACGGGGATGACAGAAAAATCGTACAGGGATTCCAGGTTTTTTGACATGCTCCATTTAAAAAGTTTGTCGGAAAAAAGTTCAATGGGCATTGCAGAATTAAAACTTTCAAACAGATGCCGTATAAAATTTGCCAGTGCGCCTTGTATCCCATCCGGATTAAAGGGGGTGGTTGAAAAAAAGCCCGGCCAAAATTTTTTATTCAAGTGATTGGACAAGAAAAGCCAGGATTGCGAGAAAACCATGGCCGGCACAATGGCCAAAAAGGTGTACCTGTTTTTACCCAGGAGGCGCTTCCATTCCATAATGCCATGTCTTCTGAAAAGAACCACACAGGACAGTGCAAAAAGAATCGGTGCAAAGACCATGCTGGAAATATTTTCAGATATGGAGAAAAACAATCCCAGGATCAATAAGATAAGATCCGTCAGGGTTGGCAGCTCGCAGGATCGATACAAGGCCAGAATACAAAACAAGGCAATTGCAACAGATATGATCTGGGTGCCCGGATAGATTGCCTGGACCACAAGCCTGGGCATGGACATGACCAGAAGGGTTGTGGTAAAGGCCGTGGTCTGCCATGAATATCGCCTGGCAAGGGCATAGGTGGAAAACCCTATGGAAAGATAGGCTAAAAAACAAAAGATTCCCGTACCGGCATGGGGGCCAAGCCCCGGAAAACTATTGAATAAAAAAAGATGATTCACCGGTAAAAAACCCGGGAAGTCAGAAGCTTCGGCCAGTGGGAAAAATCCGTTCTTTGTATAAAGGGTCAGGGTGTAAAGTTCATTCTGAAATTCTTTTGGGAAAGGCAACAGCCCATGGACTGCCATGTATAAAAGACAAAGCCCCACACAGGCGAAGGATAGGGGATTTGTATCTCCAAAGCGTTTTAAGGTGGCAAATATGCAGGGAATATGGGAACGATTTTTTGTGATAAGACCCAAGGAAGCCAATAGCAATAAAGACTCTATTGTTGTTGAAATGGCGGGATACCCTGTTATAAACGATACCTGACGGACAAAAGACAAAAGCATAAAAACCGTGATAATGGCATATGAAGCGGATTCTGCAAAGGTATTGTCTTTTCTGCGAAACAAAAAAAAAGCTGCGGCACACAGGCTGAAAACATATGCAAAAAACAGCGTGTTTATCAGCATGCCATGCTTTACGGAGGTCAGCACTCTTTGGTCCCTGCTTGTTGCGCTTGCTTTTCTATCAGATGATCCCGTATCTCTTTCATGAAATTCTGCATGTCCCGGGCAAGGGTTTCACATTCCGGACAATATATTTTTTTGAACAGTTTGTCGTGTTGTTCCAGCTGGTGCCGAAACCACGGAATATAGGGAGAGCCTTTGCAAAATTTTTGCCCTGTATATTGGGCAATGGGGCACCCGATGCAGATAGTGAAATAATATATTCTGCACGGAGGACAATCCAATACCCCGCCGTCAGATCCTTTTTTGTCGATAATACGTTGCCATTTTTTTACCGCAGCTTCCATGATTTTGATTTTATTCATGATGATCCTTGATTCTATCCCATTAAATAAAATTCCAATAATGCCTGTGTACATCCGTGCAGCGCCGAATGACATGGGCCATTTTTTTTTTGTCCGCTTTTGCCGCCATTGCAGTGACATCACAGCAGGTAATGCCCGCCATCTCTTTTAACACCGCTTTTATTGATGTCGAAAGCGCCTCGCAGTTATAGCCCCCTTCAAGGGACATCACCAGTTTTCCCTGGCACACCTTGTCGGCTATTTTTTTTACCGAGGCGGTCAATCCTGCAAACCCATCCGCTGTCATGCGCATGCCCCCCATGGGGTCATCCGTGTGGGTATCAAACCCTGCTGAAACCAGAATCAGTTCCGGTGCAAATTGTTGGGCCACAGGTCCGAGCAATCGCTCAAAAATGGCGGTATATTCGGCATCGCCATACCCTTTGGGAAGGGGCAGATTGATCGTATATCCCTCTCCCGGACCTGAACCTGTATCTGTAAAACTGCCCGTGCCCGGGAAAAGACCGGCCTGATGAACGGAAAAAAATAAAACAGTGGGATCTTTTTCAAATGCATGCTGGGTGCCGTTTCCATGGTGAATATCCCAGTCGATTATCAGTATCCGGCTTAAGTTTAAATGTTTTCGGGCAAAAAAAGCCCCCACGGCAACATGATTAAACAGGCAATAGCCCATGGCCCGGCTTTTTTCTGCATGGTGCCCCGGGGGTCTTACCATGGCAAAGGCATTGTCCAGGGTTTTGGCCACAACCTGGGTGATGGCGGTCAAAAGCCCGCCTGTGGCATACAGTGCGGCCTCAAAACTGTGTTCACTGGCATGGGTGTCCGCCGTAAATGCGATGGGGTCTTTGCCTTTGGTTTCAGCAATTTTTTCAAAATACCCGGGGGTGTGAAACAAAAGCATGTCCTCTTTTGGGGCTTTTTGGGGAACCACGTCAACAAAGAGATTCTTCATGTCCGGATCCTTGAGCATTCGGTACAGACTGTTCAGCCTTTGGGGAATGTCCGGGCATCCATCTCCCGGAATATGCCTTAAAAAGATATCCCCTTTTACGATACCGGTTTTCAATGCCATTTATCCCCTTCCAAAAGTTAAGGTTTAACGGGAATTATCAGCACGGCGCAGGGTAAGTGCCGAAGCAAGGTTGCACTTGTGGTGGGGATGATTCCGTCCGGGCGCGCATCCCCACCGGCTATTATCAACGCGATTCCATGGGGGCTTGCGTAGTCTGCCAGGGCTTCACCGGGAACGCCATGGAGAATGATGGCCTCGCCGGGCATCAGGCGGTTGAGGTTTGTCTTTATTTTATCTTCCAAAAGCCTTTGGGTTTCATCATACCGCCCAAAAGGAACCGCCATCAGCTTTTCGTTCACCGGAGATTCCATGACATGAACCAAATGGAGTTTCCAATTGAATCCTTCGGAAAAAGCTGCGGCATATTTTTTCAGTCTTGCATCGGATGGTGTCAAGCCACAGGCGATGACGATATGGGCAGATTTTAATTTGGGACAGGTGGTATCAAAAACGGTGTTGCCGGGGGGGAGCACCAAGAGCGGCCGTAAAATGGTTTGTGCCATGCGCCCTATGACCGACCCCAAAAAAAACTGCTGGAAGACAGATAACCCATGGCTTGCGGCAACGACCATATCCGGGTTGGCCTCTTCGGCAGCCTTTGCCGCTTCAAGCACAGGATCGCCATAGGTTACGATTGACTCCCATTTTATATCCAAATGCGCCATGGTCTTTTTGATTTGTTTTTGGGCAATAGAGATCTTTTCCCGTCGTTCGCCGCCCCTTTCAAATTCAATTTGTCTGGCAACTGAACCGTGGGGGGGCGGTACTGCATGAAAGACAATCAAGGAAGCGTCAAACCGCAAACAAAGCGCGATGCAGGCGGAAAGCAGATCATCGGAAAATCCGGACAAATCTGTTGCACAAAGTATTTTTTTTATCAATGGCATCCCGGATCCTTGGATTGTGTCAGCGGTTTATGGTGCGCCTTTTGGTAACTCAGATTCATAACGTGTCAGGAACGCTGCCGCTGGAGCGGGGGCGGAAACCCTTGTCCGGCGGCAGCCTTGTACTTGCCAAAAACATAGGGTTCATAAATGGTCGGGTTGTCCTGGAGTTCGCTCAGCCCGGCATCAAGTTGGATTCTTTTTTTATTTGTCTTCCAATTGTTCCAGTCTTCCAGTGTCTCCCATTGGCTGATCACCACCACCTTGTTTGTGTTTTCAGCACAAATCAGCGTCTCTCCTGAAATATAGCCTTTCTGATCCATTGCATTGAAACGCAGCGTTTTAAGCTGGGAAAAAAAATCTTTCTCCCTGTTTGGGGTTATGTCTCTTTTGATGATGACTTTTACAAGCATGATACCCTCCATTTGCGATCGTTAAAGGCTGTGGCCCTAAAAGGTATTACCTGCTGGGTGGAAGGATACTGAAAGCGTGGGAACCCGGGGTTTTTCCATGACAGTATTTTGCGAGGGTCAGTGTCAATCCACCACAATAGGTAACACATGGATATTATAAAAACAATCCATCCTTAGAATTTCATTTTATCCCGTGTTGGCATATCGCATTTTTTCCGGGTTGGTCCTGTTTGAAAAATTGGGAGAGGCGTGTGTATATTGACATATCTTGCCGGGAATGGTATCAAAAGTATGACTTTAATGATGGGCGTGGGTTCCCTTCCGTTTTTTTGGGTGCCGTCAACCTGACATCAACACCCCCCTATGGAAAGAGTGGAGGAATCAGTGGATATTCCGATCGATTTTGACAGTATTACAGATACCTTTGCCCGGGCTGACCAGGAAGGACGCTCTTTTTTATATGAATATGAAGTCTATTCCCTTTTGGCCCGATCCGGAGCGGAAACACCGCCCAAAAGCAGCTTTATCCCCAAGGGGGCAAGGTCTTCCGATGAACAGCTGATGGCCCTGCCGGGGGAAAAGGCGGTATTGAAAATTGTCTCTCCCTTTATTGTACACAAGACCGAGGTGGGCGGGGTGCGGATTGTCACAAAAGAACCCAATCAGATCCGGTCTGCTGTCCGGCGGATGTTTTATGAGGTGCCTGAAAGATATGCGGCCTGGATTCAGCAGAACCCGGACGGGGCACCGGTTCATTATAAGGGTCTGACCGGCAATGCCCTGACCGCAGCCGTCAGCCGGGATGTGAGGGGCGTGCTTCAGGTCCAGTTCATGCCTCCGGATTCAGATACCTTTGGCAACGAACTCATTGTGGGACTGCGCCATACCCGGGAGTTCGGCACCATCCTCAGTGCAGGCCTGGGAGGGACAGACACGGAACTTTATGCCAGGCGGTTCAGAAAAGGCCAGGCCATTGTGGCCGCCTCCACGGCCATGAACGATGGCCAAAGTTTTTTCCAGCTGTTTAAACAGACCATTTCCTATCAAAAGCTGGCCGGGCTGACCCGGGGACAGCGGCGCATTGTCACCGACGAACAGCTCATTGAATGCTTTGAATCTTTTGTCCGCATCGGTAACTTTTATTCCCAGGCCAACACCAACACTCCCTTTGTCATTGAAGAGCTGGAAATCAATCCCTTTGCTTTTACTGATTACCTCATGGTACCCCTGGACGGCATGTGCCGGTTCGGCCATGCCGCAAATCTGCCCGAGAAACGGCCCGTGGTAAAGATTGACCATCTGCTCCATCCTAAAAAAATTGGGATCATCGGTGTCTCTGCCACCCGTAAGAATTTTGGGCGGATCATTCTGGACAATATTTTGGCAGAAGGGTTTGCCCGGGAAGATATCATTGTCTTTAAGCAAGGACAGGATAAACTGGACGGGGTGAAATGCCTTGCCGGCCTTGGGATGCTCAAAGAAAAGCTCGATCTGTTCATCGTGGCCGTAGGGGCGGCCCAGGTGCCGGATCTGGTGGAAGAGGTAATCCGTCTGGATGCGGCCAACAGCGTCATGCTCATCCCCGGGGGCATGGGGGAGACCCAGGGTAGTAAAGACAGGGCCGATGGGGTTATGGCACAAATTGATGCGGCCCATGGCCTTGACCCTTCCGGGAAAGGGGGTGGCCCGGTCTTTCTCGGGGCAAATTGCATGGGCGTGATCTCAAAGCCAGGGTGTTACGATACCTGGTTTATACCGGAAGAAAAGCTTCCCAAGATGCGCTCGGACAAGGCAAACAGGACGGCTTTGATAAGCCAGAGCGGGGCCTTCATGCTCCACAGAAGCCATCAATGCCCGGAGTTGCGGCCGGCCTATATGATCTCCATGGGCAACCAGACCGACCTGACCCTGGGAGACATGGTCCATTATTTTAAGGATTCCGACCAGGTGGATGTGATCGCAGTCTATGCCGAAGGATTTAACGATCTGGACGGGCTTATGTTCTGCCAGGCTGTCAAAGGGGCAGTCCTGTCCGGAAAGGAAGTGGTTTTTTACAAGGCCGGAAGGACCCTGGAGGGAAAGGCTGCCACCAGCAGTCACACGGCATCCCTGGCCGGGGACTACATGGTCTGTGAAAGCTGCGTGTCCCAGGCCGGTGCCATTGTGGCCAGAAATTTTTCCGAGTTCCAGGAACTCATGCTTTTGTCTGGAACCTTAAGCCTGAAACCCATCCGGGGCAACCGGCTGGCCGCATTAAGCGGCGCAGGATTTGAAGCCGTGGGCATGGCCGATTCCATCCAGTCCGATGATTTTTCCATGGAACTTGCAGATTTTGCGCCGGAAACCCGGGAGGCCATTGCAAGTATCCTTGCGGCCAAGGGGCTTTCTGCCTTTGTGACCCTGTCCAATCCCCTGGAT